>JADLKP010000180.1 GCA_016838945.1 Methanobrevibacter sp. | reverse complement strand
TTTAAATACTCTGATTTCCAATATAAACATGATTAATACTTTTTTTAATTTTAGTATTACTAATTTGTATAATTTTTGGAATAATGTAATAATTAATCCAATTTTACAAATGTGGATTTTAAAAATTTGCAATTTTATAGTATTGATCAATATTTATAATTAATAAAGAGGAATTATATGAACAGAAAAATATTAATTGTTTCAGTCATTGCATTAATAGCAATTATCACTGTAGGTTCTGCTTCTGCTGGTTTCTTTGACTTTTTAACTGGTGACTCAGAACGTGCTCCTGATGAATTGGTATGTGCTGCAATGCCTCACGGAGAAGAACCAGAATACGGTTTCGACCCAATGCATGGTTGGGGATATAACGATGGTGGAGTCGAGCCTTTAATTCAGAGTACATTGCTGAAGCATGGAAAAGATGCCAAAATAGTTAATGATTTAGCAACCGATTATGAAGCATCTAGCGACTATAAAACATATACTGTAAACATTCGTGATGATGTTAAATTCCATGACGGATCTAAATTAACTGCTAAGGATGTTGCATTTTCCTACAATACTGCTAAAGAAACTGGAGAAAATACCGATTTAAGTATGATGAAAAGTGCAAAAGCGGTTAACGACACTCAAGTCAAATTCGAATTGGATAAATCAGATTCTACATTTGTACATAAATTGGCTGATTTAGGAATCGTACCGGAAGCCACTTACGATAATTCAACCTATGGTCAAAATCCAATAGGTTCAGGACCTTATAAATTTACCCAATGGGATAAAGGCCAACAAATCATCTTAGAAAGGAATGATGATTACTATGGCAAAAAGCCATATTACAGCAAAATCACCAACCTTTTCCTTGACAGAGATGCTGCATTCAGTGCAGTTAAATCTGGAGATGTTGATGTTGCAGAAGTGCACTACACCTATGCAGATGAAGATGTCGACGGATACCACCTTGAAAGATTCAAATCTGTGGATATGCAAGGAATTTCATTGCCATTAGTTCCTGCTGGCCAAGAAACCCAAGAGGGAAACCCTGGCGGTAACGATGTAACTGCAGATCCAGCAATCAGAGAAGCTTTAAACATAGGCATTGATAGAGAAAAAGTTATAGACACTGCCTTGAATGGATATGGTGAACCATCAACTAATGGTATCGGATTCCTATTACCATACACCTACGAAAACTTCGAAGATGGTAAAGTTGATGAAGCTAAAAAAATCTTAGATGATGCAGGCTGGAAGGATACCGATGGTGATGGTATCAGAGAGAAAAACGGAACCAAAGCATCCTGGACATTATGGTACTACCCAACTTTAGTATACAGAGAATCCATTGCAATTGCTGTAGCTGAACAAGCAAAAGAATTAGGTCTTGATATGCAATTGCAAGGTTCCAATTGGGATGATATTGAAGGCAAATACAGCACCATATCTATAGTATGGGGAGGTGGAGGTTGCGATCCATCAAGTGTTGCCTACAATTATGACAGCAGATTAGCAGGATCAGGATATTCAAACCCTACCTTAATGAATGATTCAAGTGTTGATGCACTTATAGACCAAGCAAGAAGTCAGGAAACAAATGCATCTTATCCTACATGGTCTAAAATGGCTCAAAAAGCTAATTCACACAACCCTTACATTTGGATTGGTTCTGTGGACTACACTTACTTCGTCAATGACAATGTAGATCTCTCACCTGATACAGCTACAGTTTACGGCCATGGTGGAGACATTTGGGGTAATGTCTACGATTGGAAAGCAGCGAACGCAACTGCATAAGTCCAAAAAAAATAATCTTGAAAGCCATATAATGCTTTCTCATAACAAAAATATTAATATTAAAATGGTTTATTTTACAATAAATCATTTTTTATTAATATTTGAAAAAACTTTTTTAAAAAATAGAATTAAAGTTCAAAACTAATTTTATGAATATTGAAAAAACTTTTTTTAAAAATAGAATTAAAGATCAAAACTAATTTATAAAATTAAAAAAATAGAAATAAAAAGGCTCTAAATTAAATTTAAAGCCATGAATAAAATATTATTCTAATAAAATAGCATCAATAGCTTTTTTACAAATAGCTAAAGATTCTTCAAGCTCTTCTTTTGTAATGACCAAAGGTGGATTGAAATACATTACATTACCTAATGGCCTAAGCATTAAACCGTCTTTCAAGGCTTCCCTATATATTTTATAACCTATTCTTTCACTTGAATCAAAGCCCTTTTTAGAGTCCTTGTTCTCAACAAGTTCAATTGCATTGATGAGTCCCATCTGCCTGATTTCACCAACTTTTGGATGCTCATCAAAGATTTCATGGAAACGATTATTGAGCCAGATTGCCTTTTCATTGGCTTCCCCCAATATATTATCCCTTTCCATAATTCTTAATGTTGCATTAGCAACGCTTGCAGCAAGAGGGTTTCCTGCATAGGTATGGCTGTGCATGAAGGCGACATTATCAGCATAATCACCATAGAATCCATTATAAATCTCATCTGTGCTTACACAAACCGCCATTGCCATATAACCGTTTGTAAGCCCTTTTGAAATGCACATTATATCAGGGCTTATTCCTGCATGGTCCACTGCAAACATCTTTCCTGTCCTTCCAAAACCGGTAGCTATCTCATCTGCAATCATGAGCACATCATACAAGTCACAAAGTTCCCGAAGCTTCTTGAGATACAATGGAGGATAAATCTTCATTCCAGCGCTTCCTTGAATCAATGGCTCGATTATCATTGCACAAGTCTCATGGCCAAACTCTGCAAATGCCTTCTCTGCATGTTCAAAGCATTCGCAATCACAGCTGTCCCTATGCTTATTGTAAGGGCATCTATAGCAGTCAGGAGCTTCAACCTTGATTGTGTCAATCATGATCGGTTCAAAGACCTTGGAATACTCATCGAGAGCACCTACAGACAATGCACCTAAAGTCTCTCCATGGTAGGCACCGGTAAAGCACATGAAGCGTTTCTTATGTTCCTTGCCATTTTGAGCACAGTATTGGAATGCCATCTTCAAAGCGCATTCAACAGATGCAGAACCGTTGTCAACGAAGCTGAACTTATTGAGACCTTCAGGCATCACCTTAATCAAGCGTTCGGATAATTCTATAATTGTTCTATGAGAGAAGTTGGCAAATAGCACATGATCCAATCTGTCAACCTGTTCCTTAAGGGCTTCGCTTACCTCTTCATTGCAATGTCCGAGGAGATTGCACCACCATGAGCTTATGATGTCTATATATTCCTTGCCGTCTACATCGTATAGCTTCACTCCCTTTCCATGATCAATTATGATTGGCGGGAAATCTTCATAATCCTTCATCTGAGAGGCAGGATGCCAAATATGAGCCAAGTCCTTTTGGACACATTTTTCACTGTTATTCATATTAAAACCTATAATTAAATCTTACATAATAGATTAAACTTCCTATTTAAAAAAATAAAATCTACATTATAAGATTAAACTTCCTATTTAATAAATATATTTTAAGAAAATTATTTTAAAACCATATTATTGACTAGTGTCATAATATGTGATTTGCTTAAAGTAGTGTATTTCAAAACATCAACAACCTCAAAACCATCCTCCAAAAGCTTTTTAACCACCTTTTCTTCGCCTTTTTTCTCACCTTTTTTCTCACCTTTTTTCTCACCTTTCCTAATACCTATTTCCTCACCTTTTTTCAAAGCTAAATTTTCCTTAGCCTGTTTTTCATACATCGCCAACTTATAAACAT
This sequence comes from Methanobrevibacter sp., assembly GCA_016838945.1. Lineage (GTDB taxonomy): Archaea > Methanobacteriota > Methanobacteria > Methanobacteriales > Methanobacteriaceae > Methanobrevibacter. The sequence continues at coordinate 1,053 of JADLKP010000180.1, read as the reverse complement.
CCTCTTCATCCAACATTTTTACAACCTCCATATAATCTAAAAATTCGTCAGTGTCCAAAACAGCTTGTGCAAGTAAAAATTGATTATTTCTAATTTCAATAAACAAATTTTTATCACTTATATTAAGTTTTAAAGCCATTTTAAGTGTCGTATAAATTAATTCTTTCTTCTTTTCCTTATCTTCTGTCATAAATGGAATCGTCAATAATATAGCCAAAGCATCTTGATTCGGCTTTTCATTATTTTCTATTATTTTTTCCATTATACTTAAATATAACGATAAATCCATGCTGGTTAACGATTTAACATGCGGAGTAAACCCATATTCAATTTTTAAAGAATTTTCTGCTCTTGAATTTTCATTAAAATATTCTCCGAATCCATATAATTCCTCAGAATCTTCTTTCGCATCCAAACTTATGATAATAACTATAGTTTCCAAAGCTGTTTCCTTATAAACCAAAGTCTGATAAGATCCAAAACGCATCAAATCTTTATTGCTTATATGGCCTGATTGAAATTCTATTATATACATCTTAGGCTCATCCGATTCGAATAGCTTATCAATATGCAGTTCTCCAGCGATTTCATTGATCTTTTCGCTGTCATGAAACTGTCTAATTTTAACGGGATGTCCGATTAATTTCATAAATCCCTCTCCTGCGATAGACATCATATTTTTAAAATACTTGTCATAAGGCTTATGAACCCTATAGTCACCATCGTCAATCCTAAAACTTGATGACATATCAGTATTTTGTAGGGAAGAATCTCCGTCAAATATCATGATATCACCTAAAAATTAATAATTAAACTTATTTTATAAAAACTAGTATATAAATTAGTTAGTTTTTTATAATAAGACTTTAATAGTCTTAAATCAGTATTATAAGCATTTTAAAAAATTATCAAAACATTGAAATATTATAGTGAGATTTAAACTTATGAATACTAAAAAAAATATTAAAAGCATTGAAATATTGTACTGAAATTTAAACTTATGAATCATATTGAAACTTTAACCATAGGACTGGGGTTAGAGCTGTTCCGGAT
>JADLKP010000179.1 GCA_016838945.1 Methanobrevibacter sp. | reverse complement strand
AAAAAATAGAAAAAATAGAAAAAATAAAACAATTTCTATAAAAAATTAAAACTCTTTAAGCATTTCGACGATTTCATCTCTGTTGTATCCTAATTTAACAAGGATTGCTTTGAGACTGTCATCATCTTCCCACTTAACATCTCTCCATGCTTTGAAATCGTTTCTGATAATTGCATTAATTACTAATTGCATAGTAATAAAGTCATCACTGTTAACTACCATCAAAGCATCTTTTTTATTGAATTTTCCATCTGGATCAACCAAATCATATTTTCCTGATTCGTCATCCAATTTCATTATTGCACTATCAATTTTAAAAGGCATAATCCCACCAACGAAATTTTAATATCTATTTTGATTAGTAAACATAAAAATAAAAAATAGAGAAAGAATCTCCATTAAATATTTGCAATATGATCATTTAAAGATTTGACTTTCAATTCATTTTCCTTAACAGCTTCAATAGCATTTAAAGCAGCTCTTGCTCCTGCTAAAGTAGTTACATAAGGAATGCCCAATTCAACCGCCAAACGTCTAATGGTATAACCATCTTTGGAAGCCTGTTCACCATGTGGAGTGTTGATGATCATATCAATCTTTCCTTCCAGAATAGCTTCCTTAATATTTGGGGTTCCTTGGGATACTTTCTTGATTCTTGTAATAGGAACATCAAATATGGCATTAGCTGTACCTTTTGTAGCGAATATATTAAATCCTAATGCATGAGCCTTTTCAGCAATTGGCTGGATTTTCTTTTGGTCTTGTTCTCTTACACTGATTAAGAGGTTTCCTTCTTTAGGCAAGTCCATACCAGCTGAAAGCTGTGACTTGTAGAATGCAAGACCGAAGTTTTCATCTATACCTATACTTTCACCAGTGGATTTCATTTCAGGACCTAATATACTGTCGGATTCTGTTAATTTCAAGAATGGGAAAACAGACTCTTTTACAGCTACATGGTTAATCTTAATTTCTTTAGTTAAATTGAGGTCTTTGAGTTTTGCACCCATCATCAATGAGGTTGCAACTTTTGCAAGAGGAACTCCAATAGCTTTACTTACAAATGGAACTGTTCTACTTGCTCTTGGGTTAGCTTCGATGATGTAAACTTTTTCCTCATCCAATTTAACTGCATATTGAATGTTCATCAATCCGATCACATCCAATTCTAAAGCTAATTTTCTGGTATTTTCTCTAATTACTTCAAGCAAATGTTCTGGAATTGTTTGAGGAGGTATTACACATGCAGAGTCACCGGAGTGAACACCTGCCTCTTCAATGTGTTCCATAATACCTGCAATGAATACATCTTCTCCATCACATAAAAGGTCTACATCAAGCTCCACTGCATCTTCAAGGAACTTGTCTACAAGAATAGGATGTTCAGGAGAAACTTTTACAGCTTCTTTCATATATTCTTCAAGTTCTTCCAAGCAGTAAACAATTTCCATTGCTCTTCCACCGATTACATAGGATGGACGAACAAGAACTGGGAAACCGATTCTTTCTGCAGCTTCTTTAGCTTCATCAAATGAATTGGCCAATCCATAAGGAGCTTGGCGAATATTCAAATCATTTAATACTTCAGTGAATCTTTCTCTGTCTTCAACTCTGTCAATGCTTTCATATGGAGTACCTAAGATTTTGACTCCTGCTTTTGCGAGAGGAACAGAAAGGTTGATTGAAGTTTGACCACCGAATTGGACAATTACACCTTCAGGTTCAACTTGTTCAATTATTCCCATGATGTCTTCATAGGTCAATGGTTCAAAGAACAATTCATCTGAAATGTCATAATCAGTACTTACGGTTTCAGGGTTGTTGTTTACAAGAATGGTTTCAATTCCTTGATCTTTCAATGCAAGGGATGAATGTACACAACAGTAATCGAACTCAATACCTTGTCCAATTCTGATTGGACCTGCACCGATAATCAATATCTTCTTATTGTCAGTCTTGATGAGTTCGTTACCTTTATCATAACTGCTGTAATAATAAGGGGTTTTTGCTTCAAACTCTGCAGCACAAGTATCCACCATCTTATAGGATGGTTTAATGCCGAACTTGTCAAGAAGTGCTTTTACATCTTCTTCCTTAATGCCTGCGAGTTTTGCAAGGGTGAAATTGGAGAATCCTAATTTTTTGGCTTTAAGCAAGAATTCTTCATCTTCAAGTGCTTCTTTTGTTACTTGATTTTCAAACTCTACAATGTTTTCTATTTTGTATAGGAAGAATGCATCCATTTTAGAAAGTTCTGCAAGTTCTTCTACACTTCTGCCATCTTTAATTGCAGAGTACATGTGGAATAGTCTTTCATCAGTTGGGTTCGCCAAATTATCTTCAGAGTATTCCAAATATTCGAATCCGTGCAATCCGATATCCAAGGAACGAATAGCTTTTTGAATAGCCTCTTCATAGGTTCTACCAATAGCCATTACCTCTCCAGTAGCTTTCATTTGAACTCCAATCTTTCTGTCAATGCCTTTGAACTTGTCAAATGGCCATCTTGGGATTTTTACTACGATATAGTCAATGGATGGCTCAAAGGAAGCAGGAGTTTCTTTGGTAATGTCGTTTCTGATTTCATCCAAGGTCAAGCCAAGAGCAACTTTTGAAGAGATCTTTGCAATTGGATAACCTGTTGCCTTAGATGCAAGTGCACTGCTTCTACTTACACGAGGGTTTACCTCAATGATCTTATACTCATTGGTTTCAGGGTTCAATGCAAATTGGATGTTACATCCACCATTGATTCCTAAGTTTCTGATAATCTTGATGGAAGCATCCCTTAATCTTTGACATACTTCATCATTCAAGTTTTGAATAGGAGCGACTACTATACTGTCACCTGTGTGAATACCCATCGGGTCCACATTTTCCATGTTACATACAATGATGCAGGTATCGTTCTTATCCCTCATAACCTCAAACTCGATTTCTTTCCAACCAAGAACGGATTCGTCAATCAATACTTGGTTGATGTAACTCATGTCAAGACCATGGGTTGTAACTTCTATAAGTTCTTCCTTATTGTGAGCTATTCCCCCACCAGTACCGCCTAAGGTGAATGCTGGACGGACAATAACAGGGTACCCGATTTCTTCAACAGCCTCTAAAGCAGCTTCAACAGATTCCACCGCATGACATTTAGGAATAGGTTCATCCAATCTATCCATAAAGTTAGCGAACAAATCTCTGTCTTCCACATCTGCAATGGTTTGGACATCAGAACCGATAACTTTAATTCCTTCCAAAAGGCCTAATTTTCCAAGTTCAGTTGCAATGTTTAAACCGGTTTGTCCTCCCATAGTAGGCAAAATAGCATCAATATTCTCTTTTTCAATAATTTGAGCAACAAGTTCTGCAGTCAACGGCTCGGTATAGACAGTGTCTGCCATATCCATATCAGTTTGAATGGTAGCAGGATTACTGTTTACAAGAACTGTTTCCAATCCCTCTTCTCTAAGTGATTTACAAGCTTGAGAACCAGAGTAGTCAAACTCAGCTGCTTGACCAATCTGAATAGGTCCAGAACCAATTATAAGCACTTTTTTAATATCCTCATCAACAGGCATATTATCCTCTCTTAATCCACATTAAAGTAATAAATCTTATTTTTCAATAATTTTAATAGTTATACTAATTATAATACAATGAATCCTAATTCCTAATATTCCTTAATCATATTGGCAAATTCTTCAAACAATACTTTTGTATCATTTGGACCAGGACCAGATTCCGGGTGGTACTGGATGGTTCTTAAAGGCAATTCCTTATGTAAAAATCCTTCTGGAGTACCATCGTTTAAGTTAATTTGAGTCAATTCCAAGTCGGTTCCTTTTAAGGACTCTGGATCAATTGCGAATCCATGATTTTGAGAAGTGATGAACACTTTTCCGTTTTGCAAGTCCTTTACCGGTTGGTTTGCTCCTCTATGACCAAATTTCATTTTATAGGTAGTAGCACCGAATGTCTTTGCAATTACATGTTGGCCCATGCAAATACCAAATACGGGGAATCTATTAAGTAATTTCTCTACATTTGCAATGGTTTCAGTTAATCTTTCAGGGTTTCCAGGACCTGGTGAAACCATAAGCCCATTTACACCATAATCCAAAATGGTTTGATAATCGGTATCATAAGGGAATAAAGCAACACCAATATCATTTTCCAAGAAACAGTTGATAATATTCTTTTTAACACCACAATCAAGAATAGCTACAGTTTTATCAAAGTCTCCAAAGGCCTTTATTTCTGGAGTTGATACTAAAGGAACCAAATCCAAATCAATAATGCTTTTATGTTCCTGAGCACGAGCCACTAACTCATCATCATCAATCTCTTCAGTAGCAAGTGCTGCTTTAAGAGATCCTTTTTCACGTATCTTCAAGGTTAAGTCTCTTGTATCTATGTCTTCAATTCCCGGCACTTTGAATTCTTTCAAGAAATCATCCAAAGTCTTTTTTGTACCGAAGTTAGATAATTTTTTACAAGCTTCTCTCACTACAAATCCTTCAACTTGTACCTTATCGGATTGATACCAATCTTCACTTACACCATAGTTACCTTCCAATGGGTATGTGGACATCAATATTTGTCCTTTAAAGGAAGGGTCAGTGAGTGCCTCGGTATAACCGGACATACCAGTTGAGAAAGCAAGTTCACCTACAGTTACGGTTTCGTAACCAAAGGCTTTTCCTTTTAGAATAGTTCCATCTTCTAAAGCCAATTTTGCTTCATTTCCCATATTTTCACCAAATTATAATTCATTGTATTTTATGTCAAAATAATAATTAAATTAACAGCTATTGCTAAATTAATTTACCTTAATTATTTATGTAATTTATTTAATTTAAAGTATTCTATAAATTAGATTTA
>JADLKP010000178.1 GCA_016838945.1 Methanobrevibacter sp. | reverse complement strand
TTTATATTAATTTTAAAGCTTAAAAAACTGTTTAATTTATAAATAATGACTTACTAAGTATATTTGAAGAAAAATATTCTCTAAAATTCCTATTTGAAATTTTTTCTATAGGGCAATTCTATAAAAATTCAATTAATTTTTATTTAGATTATTTAGAGTTTTTCTTCAATATTTTATGAGGTGTTATGACAGTGAAATTAAAATTAATATATTTAATTTGTTTGATTCTCTGTGTTTTTATAACATTTTCAACTGTTAATGCCACAGATTTAAGTCAGGAGATGGTTCTTGATGATTCAAATGATGTGGCAATAATTTCACAGTCTGAATCTTCTTTGACAAATTTAAATGAAAATAGTGACAATGTTGAATTTTATAATGAGGATGAGGATTGTGTAGATACTATGAATGAATTATCTAATTCAAATCAAGAGGATTTTGGGGATAATAAAAATAATTCCCCTTCATCTACTGCTGATTTGAATTCTATTAATTCAGATGAGATATCTCTTAAATCTGGTCTTGATTATGTAAATTCAGATATTAATTCAAGTACTTCTGGTAAAAATTCTTTAGGAGCAAGCAGTCTAAAGGCAAATTCATATACATTTAATGATTTGCAGAATTTAATTAATAATGCTAATGCAAATTCTGTGATTAATTTGGAAGGCAAAACATTCATTGGAAGTGGTTCTGTTGTTACAATTGAAAAAGCATTAACCATTAATGGAGGTTCTGCCAATAATATGGCCACTTTAGATGCTAAAAAGTTGTCCAGTATATTAGCGATAAAAGCTAATAATGTTCATTTATTGAATTGTAATTTCATAAATGGCCTAAATAATTCAGTTAGTATTAAGGCAAGTAATTGTTCAGTTTCAAACTGCAATTTCCAATACAATTATCATCATTTGCGTGTATCTGGAGAAAATGAAAACTTTACAGTTAAATATTGTAATTTTACAGATGCTTTTCTAACTGAAAGCAGTGCTGTTGTTATTACAGTAAATAAAACCAATGTTACCCATTGTAATTTTATTAATAATAATGTAGAGAATAGTGGAGATGCCCAAGGTCATGGAGCAGCTCTCCAAATAGGAATCTCAAGCAATTCTCTAAATGTGGGCTTAATTGATTATTGTAATTTCATAAACAACACTGTTAATACCAACAACAAAGATACACATGCTGGAGCTTTGTGCTTCCGTCCAGGAATAGTTGTTAAAAACTCTAATTTCATAAACAATTATTGCAATCTCATTGGTGGTGCTACAAGCCTTCATAGCGATGGTGAAATAATTAACTGTACTTTTATCAATAATAGTGCAGGGGTATATGGTGGTGCTGTATGCACTGGAATATTGTCTGATGACATTAGTGTAAATATAACAAATTGTACTTTTATTAATAATACTGCACCTATGGGCGGTGCCATTTTAATAAAAGGAAATAATGTTAAAGTAACTAATTCTAAATTTGAAGACAATAAAGCTAATAATAGTGAAGGTGGAGCTCTTTTCATTAAGGGAAACAAAGCTTTAATAATTAACTCTACATTTGATGATAATTTTGCAAAGACTGGTGGAGCAGGAATATTAATCAATGGATCTGATGTTTCTGTATTAAATTCAAGTTTTGACAATAACATTGCATATTATGGGGCAGCAGTTTATGTCATTGGACCTAATACTAATTTATTTAGCTCAAATTTTACAAATCATAATGTTAAGAACGGTTCTGTTTATATTCATGGTAAAAACACTTATGTATATGACTGTAACTTTTTAGATAATCTCGGTGAATCAGGAGCGGGATTATTTATTGAAGGTTCTAACACTACATTGATTTCAAGTAATTTTTCTTCCAATAATGCAAGTAAGAAAGGTGGGGCTATTTTTATTGATGGTTCTGATGCTAAATTGATTTTATCAACTTTTTTAAGCAATAATGCAATTCCTGATATTTCTGAGTTGGAAAGTGGATTGGGAGGTGCAATTTATATTAAAGGAGATAATAATTTAGTTGATACTTCAATATTTAATTATAATACCGCGAGAAATGGTTCAGCAATTTATACTGATGGATTAAAGATGACCATATCAAACACTAATTTTGATAAAAATCAAGCTTGGTCCTATGTTTTGAATTCAAGTGTAAAACCAAGTTCAAGTTATTTTAACCAAAGTGATGTTTTAATTAAATTAACTTTGATAGGTGGCAATAATATTGCTAATGCAATCTATAATACTGCTTCTATAGATGAAATTTACTTTTATAATGTAAGTTATATATCTTCTAAAGGCAAAAAAGTCACAGGGGATGATGAGATACACCCAGTTGATGGTGCCCAAAATAGTGATAATGGTAGTTTATTGTATCAGGATGGTAGGGAAGATAATCAAATAGTAAATGTTATTATTTATAAGGACTTATATGAAAACGGTAAATTCGGAATGTCTTCTGCATTGACAACTGGTTTTGATGAAGACAATGAGATTAATGGACAGATTATCTTTAATGAAACATTTACCACAGGTATTATTGGAGATATAGAATTTAATCTTAGTGATTACATCGATGAACCTTTAGAACCAGGAAAATATCATCTTTATGCTGAACACTATGAAGATGATTATTATAAGGAAATAGATGAAACCAACGAGTTTGATATTGTTCCGATTCTTGATTTATCTATTGATATAGGTTCCAGCAGAGTCAATATAGATTTTAATAAGACACTCAAATATACAATTAAAGTCAAGAATAATGGTCCAAATGATGCTACTGGAGTAAATGTAAGCGCTGTTATTCCAGAAGGATTAATTTATTTGTCTTCAACTCCTTCAATTGGAAATTATGATTCCATCAATGGAATCTGGACGATTGGAAGTTTAGATTCTGGTGATAATCAAACATTGATTATTAATATAGAGACAAATAAAACCGGATTAATCGATTTTCCTGTAAATGTTTCATCTATTGAAGATGATTCTAATTTAACCAATAATTATGATAATAAGACTATCAGAGTTCTAATGGCAGATTTAGCTATTGATGTTGAAGCTTCAGATGATGATTTAAGCTATGGGGATCTTGTTGATTGGACAGTTGCTGTTGTAAATAACGGTCCGAATAATGCAAGCAATCTCATTGTTATATTGGATTTAGATGATGGATTGATTTATTCAGGCAGCTCTAATGACACTTTTAATCAAAGCAATAATCAATGGGAGATTCCTAATCTATTGGTAGGTGATGAAATTAGTATAGTCATTTCAACCAAAGTGAATGCATCTAACAGTACTTTAAATCTAAGGGCTAATGTCTCTGCAGATACATTTGATTCTATTCCATCAAATAATCTTGATTTGGATAGTGTAAATGCATTGCCTTTATGTGATTTGATAACTAAAGTGAGTGTATCTGAGGAAGATGCAAACAAGGATGATGTGGTTGATTGGATTGTTGTTGTTTCTAATGATGGTCCTGATTCTGCGTCTGATGTTTCTTTGTCTTTGTCTGATTTGGAGTCTTTAGGTTTGATTGTAGTGGATTCTTCTGATGATTCATTTGATGAGGATGCTTGTGAGTGGTTCATTGGTGATTTGGATGCTGGTGAAAGTGTCTCATTAACCATCACAACACAAGTTAACAAGTCTAATGATAATATTTCCATTGTTGTAGAAGCTGAAACAAGTGCAATGGAATCAGATTATGAAAACAACATTGACAATGCATCTTTAGTTCTTAATCCATTATGTGATGTAAGAATTGAGATTGAAGTATCAAACTCTACAATAAACAATGGTGATGAAGTTGATTGGATTGTTGTTGTTTCTAATGATGGTCCTGATTCTGCGTCTGATGTTTCTTTGTCTTTGTCTGATTTGGAGTCTTTAGGTTTGATTGTAGTGGATTCTTCTGATGATTCATTTGATGAGGATGCTTGTGAGTGGATTATTGGTGATTTGGATGCTGGTGAAAGTGTATCATTAACCCTTACTACTAAACCCAATAGGTCTGATGATGATATTGTTCTTGTAGGAAAAGTGGAAACAAGCACTTTTGAATTAAATGAAGAGAATAATGAAGATAATGAAAATTTAGAAGTGCTTCCAGTCTGTGATTTGGTAATTTCCATCAGTCCTGATAACAATCCTGTAAATGTTGGGGATACTGTTAATTGGATAATTAATGTCACTAACAATGGTCCGGACAAAGCTAGTGATGTTAATGTAGCTAATGGTTTGCCTGAAGGTTTGGAATTTATTGTTCATGACTCAAATAAAGGTGATTTGGAAGAAATTACTGATGAAGATGGAAACATAATTGATTTTATTTGGAAAGTTGGTGATTTGGATGGTAATGAGTCTGCATTATTGATCATTTCCACTAATGCATTAGAGGAAGGATCAGTTTTAAACAATGCAAGCGTTAATTCTTCTACAACAGATATTAACCAATCCAATAATTTTGATTCCTCTGAACTTGATATAATTTCCTCAGATGATTCTGACAGCAATCAAGAAGATAATCCAGACAGTTCTGATAATCCAGGTGATGATAATGATTCTGAATCTTATGAAGATGATGATGAAGGTTTCCCATGGTATGATTATTTCCCTGATGATTTGAACAATAATTCAGGTAAAAACTTAGATGACGATTCATTGGATAAATCAAAAAATAAATATGGTGATAATTCTAAAATGAGCAATAAAAATGATTCTGTAATGCCTATAGACCTTTCAACTAAAAAAACAGGCAATCCATTGGTTTTTGTTGTTTTATCAATCTTTGCTTTGTTTTCATTAGGTTATAGGAAAAATTAAATTTTTTTGGGAGTTATTTTAACTCCTATTTTTTTATTTCATTTTCTTTTTTATTTTTATTTAATTTTTTTA
>JADLKP010000177.1 GCA_016838945.1 Methanobrevibacter sp. | reverse complement strand
TAAAAATCATATCAATAAAGCAAGTTGTGGCTTTTAAATGCATTAAATAATAAAAACTGTTTAAAATTTAATAAATTGGAAAATGAATAAAATTTAATAAAAATTATAAAACAATATAGTAAAAATTTTTAATAAAAATAGAAATTATAGTAAAAATTAGTTTTATGTTTTTAGAACAGTTCAAAAATTGATGAATTAGAGAACTATGAATCGAATAAAAAGAGAATAAAGAGCATAGAAATGCTTAAAAATTAAATAAGGAATTTTAAATAAGAATAGTAAAAAAATGAAAAATTAAGAATTAAAAAAAATAACTTAAAAAAAGATTTTAATAAAATATTTTAAAAAAAAGATTTTAATAAATATTTTAATAAATATTTTGAAAAAAAGTTATGAATGATATAAAAAATTATTCATTCATCTTCAATACAGGATTTTTCTCTTGGCTAAATAAAACTGCCTTTTCATCACCATATTCCAAATAAAGCACTTTTTCTTCGATAACATCTCCTACAACAGCAACTTCAAAGGAATATGGGCTTAATGTATCAATGATCTCTTGACAATTCTCTTCTTTTGCAGTTAAAACAAAAGCTGCTCCAGGATAAGCCCTAAGCCAATCTGCCCATTCAACATTTGGATTTCTTGGAATCTTCTCAAGAGAAACGCAAGCTCCAACACCTGATGCCTCAAGGAGCATTTCCAAAGTACCAAGAGTTCCAGGATTGCTGATATCCTTTCCAGCTGTAGGAAGATGAGCCTCTGCAATTTCCTGCATGGCAATTATCTGGTCTTGAACCAAATTCTCATCCTTTTCATATGTTGTATCCCAATTTAGAGCAAATTGAGGATGCTGTCTTCCATCAGTATCAATAGCTACAAGCACCTTATCTCCAACGCTTGCACCTGCAGATGTAATCAATGAATCCTTCTTAGCAATTCCTGCAATTGCAACATCCAATGAATTGAATTCAGAATCAGGGTGCAGATGTCCTCCAACCATAGGAACATTAAATTTCTTGCATCCATCAACAATACCTTGAAGAATACCTTCATAGATTTCATCATCATTGATAGACATTGTATTTACCATAGCTATCGGTTTTCCACCCATTGCAGCTATGTCATTAACATTTACAAGCACAGAACAATAACCTGCCCAATAAGGATTTACACTCATCAATTGACCCCAAATCCCATCAGCAGCCAACAATATTACCTGATTGTTTCCAATGTCAATAGCTGAAGCATCATCTCCAAAATCAAGGAGGACATCGCCAGAAATATTATAGACTTCTTCCAAAGTTTTTGTAACCCTTTCAATAGAATTCTTACGACTGACCCCTACAAATTCTTGGAGTGATTTAACAAGTTCATTAAAATCCATCATTACACCTTACAAATAAAATAAAATAAAATAACAAATATCTAATAACTAAACCAAAATAATAAAATAATTTTTAATAATGATATTTAGAAGACTAATTTTTTTCTTTTGAATCATCTGAATCATTTGAATCATTTGAATCATTTGAATTGTCTTCAGAATCTCCAAATTCCTCTTCTATATATTCGGCCCATCCATCATCATCTTCCATCTCTTCTTGAGTTTCCTCTTCAATTGACTCATCAGAAGGCAAATCTCCTACTTCCTCATCAAGATAAACCTCTTCAATTGACTCTTCAGAAGGCAAATCTCCTACTTCCTCATCAAAATAAACCTCTTCGATTGGAGCATCTTCATAGCTGATTCCTTCCATATCTTCCTCCACATAAATCTCTTCTATAGGGGACTCAATTTCAGATTCTTCAACAGGAACTTCATCATAATAGATTTCATCTTCAAGATATTCATCACCGTATTCATCAGAACCATGTTCAACAATTATCTCTTCAAGTTCTGCATCGGAAATGTCTTCAACATCCTCTCCAAGATATTCCTCATCATATTCCTCATCATATTCCTCATCGAAGTAAATCTCTTCTTCATCATCATAATTTTCAGATTCAAATCCATCTATAAAATCATCTAAATTATCGTCTAATTGAGGATTTTCTTCAACGACTGCATGATAGGAATTGATTACATTATAATTATAATCCTTCTCAACAAAACTTGGAACGACTTCTGTTGCTTTTTCCAATACGCGAGATTTGAATACCTTAAGCATGACTGTCTTGAATTCTTCTACAGACTCAGCTTCCTCATCAAATGGAATTTCCAAAGCATCCTTGGAAAAGAAGAGATCTTCATGAATATATTGTCCGACAATATCATCGAAACCTGAAGCCACTTCCAAAATTGTTGATCTTTCATTGATGAAACCGCTTTCAACAACCTTATCCAAATCACCATCTGTGATTCCTATAATTGGGATATTGAAACGGTGCAAGATATCCGATGCAACCAATGATGTGTCATCACCTACTGTTACAACCAAATCAAAGTCCTTGAATTTGAATATGTCATAAGCGGCATGATCAACATAAGCCACCTTAAATGAGTGGTCATCTTCAGAAATCTCTTCAGAATACATTAATCTCTCAGTATCGCTTATGGAAATGTCATCTTTAGATAATACACGTGGATTGACATTATCCGATTTTCTTAAAAGACCTGTTTTCACAATCACCCTTTCCAAATCAACAGGACCTAATTTCTCCACCCCATGATACTTCATGGTGGCATTAAGAATATCAACTAAAATCCCATCACGGGCAATAAGAACAATGGAATCTGCTTCAGAACGGCCTACAACTATACCGTTTATAAAAATATTCTCTCCTTCGCTGACTCCATGAATTTTACGATAAGTATAATGGCTGGTTTCATAACCATCATAAGACTCCAATAGCTTTTCAATAGCCTGTTCATCCTCCCTTTCCTGATTATTTGACAAGTATTGGGAAACAACATCTTCTGGTGCGATTTCAGTTAATTCCAATGATGACTTTAACCCATCAAACAATTCTTCAAAATTAAAGGTAAGGGAATCCACCATATTCTTTTTGCCTAAACCTAACTTATCCCTTTTGCTCTTTTTGCTTTTAGCCAATTGTTGGTTTAATGTATAATTCCAGCTTATGATTGAACCGTCAGGTTCACCTGGCCTTTCTATTTGAATAACAGGAATGCTTGATTCATATAATGATTTATGATTTGTAGCCAAATAATCCTCATTGGAAAGCTGCTTAAAATAATGCATGAACACTTTATATCCGAATACTCTTCCAGTTTCGGCAGATTTCCCATAATTCAATAGGAAAATCACATCTGCATGTTCCCTATTGAATAGCTCCAATGATTGGCTAGGCAATAGTTTTAATGAGATATCTATAATATCCTCTAAACCTGCATCAATAACTGCAGTTCTGCCCATTGTGCCCCCTAAGCGACAACGGACATTTCCAAAACCAGATAACATATCAATGATTTTCTTGGCCCAACCTGAATCAACGATTCCCGGACCATGTACAACCACACCGATTTCCATATGTCCCCACCATATACAGTTTTATAATCTTAAAGCAAAAATAGGTTAAAAATTCATTCCCCAATTATAATCCTATTTTAATATGTTTTTATTCTTCTCTTGAATACTTTAGATCCGCAGATTTCACAATCATCAAAAGGATAATCTGCATCAAATTCATTTTTACATCCTTCACAAGTCTTAACCCAATTATAAACACCTTTAATGCCTTCAGTTATTATGCTGTCATAAGGAATATCCAGTATCCTTAAAACATTTTGCATTGAATAATCATCGGTTAAAACCTTAATGCTAGTATCTTTATCATTCAATAATTCTAAAGCCAGAGCCAATAATTTCTTATCTGCATAAGACAAGCGCAAATCATCTCCAGATTGGGAAATGATCTTATCCAATTCATCAACAAATTCTTGATTTGGCTCTTTAATTATAATTTTCCCTTCTTCAATTGCTTGATTCAATAATATCTTAGATTTCAAGTCTTTAACTTCCTCAGTTATTTCTGGAACAGTGAAATTGAATTGACTTTTAGGTTCAAAACCATTTATAAATGCTGAAGCATCTAAGACATAATATAAATCATTCATGATAAATATATTTATATTTTATATAAATAAACTTAATGATATTATTCTGAGTAATACTTTTTGAAATTTAAGTTAAAAAAAGATATTTAATATAAAAACAAGATATAAAAAATAAAAATAACAATTACAATAAAAATTAAATCAATGCAAATTAAATCAATTAAAATAAAATGAGGTAATTTTATGAAAAGTGAAACAATGGAATTACATAAAAAGAAAGCGCCAATAAAAGTATCCTGTGGAGTTATAACACTTAGTGACAGATTTTCAAATGATAAGGAAGGGGAAGAAAAAGACTTGTCAGGAAAATACTTGAAAGAGGAATTAGCTAAAAAATACGATGTGGATGCTTATGCAATTATTCCTGATGAAATAGACACTTTAAGAAACACCATTGAAGAAATGATTGATTCTGGAGTGGAAGTCATCATAACAACTGGTGGAACAGGTCTTGAATCCCGAGACATCACCATCGAAACAATTGAACCTCTTTTCGAAAAGGAAATTAAAGGATTTGGAGAGATATTCAGAGCAATTTCATATGAAGAATTAGGTGCAGGGTCCCTTTTATCAAGAGCAACTGCAGGAATCTATAGAAAAACCATGATATTTGCAATGCCTGGATCTCCTAATGCTGTAAAAACTGGTTTAGGAATCATCATTGATGAATTAGGCCATTTAAAAAAGCATGCGACAAAATAATGTAATAAAATAGGATAAAATAAAATAGAATAAAAATAGAAGAAAAATAGAATAAAAATAGAAGGAAAATAGAAGAAAAATAGAATAAAAATAGTTGGAAATAATCTTATAAAATTCTTAGATAGAAAAATAATAAGATTATAAAAATA
>JADLKP010000176.1 GCA_016838945.1 Methanobrevibacter sp. | reverse complement strand
AAATTTTCTATATTATTTTATAAAATATCAAATTTGTTTGAAAACATTAAAAATAGTTCATTGAAAGCAATGATATTTTAAAAAATATAAGTTAGTCTTAAAAATGAAAAAATGAGATTTGAAGGCATGAATGGGTCTTAAAACATAGAATAAAAAGAAAAAGGAGTGATGGACTCCTTATGAAATAGTCAATTTTGCACTCTTGGAGACAGCTGCATAAGTATTGTCACCAGCATATTTAGCAGTGAAGCTATATGTTCCCTTCTTGGAAAAGCTTACGCTAATTGTTACAATACCCTTTGAATTGGTTTTCCCAGAATATGTCTTTCCATTCAAAACAAGTTTTACTGTCTTGTTCTTTAAAGGTTTTTTACTTGCAGATTTAAGGGAAATGCTGATTTTCTTAGCTTTGACAGATGCTTTGTAATAATAATTAGTTGTAGATATCACAGGTTTCTGTTTGTTTACAACTATCTTTGCAACTACAAATGATCCATTATAATCATCATCTCCAAGATAACTTACTGCAAAAGTGTAGGTTCCTGCACGTTGCAAGTTGATTTGGAGTCTTGCTTGACCATTGCCATCAGTAGTCCTATCATATACTTTTCCATTAAATCCAATTTGTATTGGCTTATTTGCTAATGCTTTACCTTCTTTGTCTTTTAGGGTAATGTAGAAGTATTTTCCTACCCTGCCATCAGTGGCAACATCAACAGCAGTTGTAGTCATATTCTGATAAATTATTTGGGTTTCGCTTCTAAATGATACGGTTATGTTTGAAGGAACCAATATGTCAGACCCATTATGAATTGAATCAAGATCAAAATCGAACAGCTTCATTCCATCAAGAATCTCATTGTCATTGATGATGATCTCATTATTGACGCTTAATGCCTCACTGTCGGAAATGAGCTTAACTATTGTGACGGCTTTCCCAACAACCTTATTGTTGATTGGCCTGAAATCATTATTGCTAATGTTGATGGATGGAACATCAATCAGATAATTTGTGTCATTCATTCCATTCACCAATGCAAATACATCGCCATTATCCAAAAAGGCCAATGCATCAGATACATTGAAGGAATCATCAGAATCTGAAAATACATTGAAAATAACATTCTTATCCTTCAGATTTGAAATCAGTATTCCATTACTCAAGCCAATGCTTTTATTGATGTCTATTGAATTAGAGACAAGATAGATGTTGTTTCCTAAATCGATGCTTTCTCCATCTTCTGCCATTTTAATAATATATTCAAGGTCTTTTGATGGATTATCCGAATGGATAATATTGGATGAACCATTATTTTCAATCATAATGTTGCTTTCCAAAATGATGCTTCCCAAGTCAGTGCTTTTATCAACTGAAATTGCAGAATCTGCACTTAACCCGTTGTCTTCAATAAACTCTTTTATGTCAAAATCGTCATCTTTTATAAGGTTCAAGAAGATTTCATAATTCAATCCATAAACTTCAATGACATTGCCAATCAATCTGAAATCACTGCAATTGGAGAAGAGAATTCCTCCTGCAGAATAGGAAGTGACATTTATGCAATTATCATGGATGGTGCCATCTCCAGAAGATAATAGGCCAATTCCCATAGAATTGCCACCACCTTTAAGATTATTTATTGAAATTGAATTGTCAACTATTGAGATGCCGTCAATGATTTTATCATATGTCTTGAAACCTTCATTTTTAACAACGATTCCATTGATTAGTGATAGGTTTGAAACAATGGATATGTTGTTTCTTATTATTGAAATGTTTCTATAGCTTTCATAAGCGTTTATTTTTATGGCATCTAAGTATGAATTTTCGCCAGTCAAATTCTCTGCAATGAACTTGTTGGATGATATCAATAAATTGCTTACTCCATCCTTGATTGTGATGAAGGAAATTTCTCCATTGAAATCAAAATCATTTGCCTTGAATGTGAAATTGCCGATTAGGCTGTTTGAACTTTCACCTTCAAGGATTATGTAGGAGTTATTCAATATGCATCCTTCCTGACCTACAATGACTAAGGGAATATCAAATCTGAATACCTTGTTGTTTACATTTCCTATCCTTATGGTGTCTCCGAAATTGAAGATCACATCATCCAGGAAACTTCCATCAGGATTGAAATATTCATAATAATTGGAGTCATCTATGATGAACATTATGTATTTGGCAGTTGCTCCATTGATGGAAAGAATAGCTGGGTCAAACAATGAATTGATTTCATTTTCACCTAAAAGGAGACATGAATAATTATCATTCAAAACAACAGGATGATTTAAGCTTGAACTGTTGAGAATATTGTCTAAAAGACTGCAATTGCTATTGTTTAAGACCAAAGCAGAATTGTCTGAATATACAATAATCGTATTGTTGTTTAATATCATGTTGGAATTGCTTGCAAAGATTGGAACATAATCCTTGCCTTGAGAACCAGCCTTAGTGGAATTGAAGTATATTATGCTGTTGACTAAAGTGCCTCCATTCACATTAAGGAAGTTGAATGCATTAGATGATGCATCTGTAATGTTCAATATGATGCTGTCTATCCTTACATTGTCTCCATTGACATTGAATGAAATGTCCTTTATGTAGGCATTATCTCCGATTATGGTGGTCTTTCCATCTAAATTGAATGTAGAGACCACTTGTGATGCGTCTGAAGCCATCAAATCGCTGAACTGTCCTTTAAAGATGAAGTTTTCAAATAGGCCTGAGGCGATGGATCCATCAGAGCCGAAGACCTTAAAGAAAGTGTCATTGACAACTGCAACAGTGTTGTTTCTTAAAATGACTATTGTCTTTCCTTCAACATCACTATAATCAAGGTAATCGATGCAATCCTCAAGGAATATGTTGCCTATAATAGTGATATCAACTGGAAACTTGGCCCTTGTCTGCTTTTGAATAAGGATTCCCTTGCCGTTTTGCGCAGAAATGATGTTGTTTGACAAGGTCAGATTGGTCATGTTTCCCTTGACGTATATTGCATTTCCATCATTCATGTCAAATGTATTGTTTTCAATCAGACAATTTGAAGCGGCAAGTGCAAATTGAAGGCCATTTGGACCTGTGATGTTTTTTACTACATTCCCGATAACAGTGGTGTTTACAACTGCATAAATGGCAGGACCTGTAATCTTGCTGTCATAGATGGTGTTGTTTATGATTATATTATCGTAAGAAGCGAATATGCCTCCTTCTCCACCATCTGTACCATTGTTTCCTTCATAATAGCTTCCGCTTAAGTTGAAGATCTTGTTTCCAACTATAAGATTGAAGCTGCCTTCACAATCGACCCCCCGATAGGTGTTCATGATAGTATTGTTCAGGACCTGATTGTAGTCACCCATGATATGAACCCCATATGCCCATGCAGATGGGTTTCTAAGACCGGTTTCCTCACTGAAAGCAGAGGTTGTAACGGTATTGTTGAATATTACATTATAGTTTGACTTTTCATAGCCGTAAGTAGTCAAATAAATTGGATTGGAATCCTTTACGGTTACATGATTGGAATAAATGTTATTGTAGTGGGATTCCCCTAGCAAAATCCCTGCACGTTTCCAGGACATGTTCATATAGCCTGTAAATGTGGTTTCATAAACATTATCATGGATATTGCAATAGCTGGAACCTACCAAAAAGGTCGGATTGCTGTTGGCACCTGTGGAATAGGCATTGTTATTGAAGACATCAATATACGAAGAGTCTAAAAGGTAGACACAAGGAGACATCTCAATGCTTGTATTGAATCTTAAGTTGGAGACGAATGAATGAGAATCAAGGTTTGATGTCACATTTTCAAATTTCACCATACAATTTGTTAAGAAAGCATCATTCTGACTGCTTGTTATTGAACATGGAATTGTGAATATGAAGTTTTTCTTGTTGAAGCTGCCTGACAAATCAATGATGTCCCCAGAGGATACCTTATCTGTGAGAACATATCCCTTGGCATTGAAGATTTTAGAATAATTGGATTGGGTTATCTGGTGAACTGTGGATGAATCCTCCTTCAATAAATTCTTTGAACTGGAATCTAACGCATCATCCAAACTATCAGCATCTTCCAAAGAATCATCTAAACTTTCGGCCTCACCAGAAATTTCCAAAGAATAAGCCAGATTATCATCTTGATAATCCAAATTAAGATTCTTATCCATCTCCAAATCAACAGCCCCACTGTCTTGAAAATTTCCATCTAATTCTAACGCATTTACATATGATATTGCCATAATCAGAACAAATAGAAAGACAATGACTTTAGCAAAATCCCTCATAGTTTTCCCCAAATAGTTCAGTTAAATCAATAATAAAAATAATTCCAACTGAAATTAAATTCATATTAAAATAAAATATTATTAAATTATACTTAATATTTAATTAATTCAATTTTATTATATAATACTTTTTTTAATTATGATTATTATTAAAATTTTTCATTTGAAGATTATAGAAAAAAATAGAAATCATAAAAATCATTAAATATTTGATTAAAAATTATTTAAAAAAAAAGATTAAGAGCTTTAAAAAAAATAGAAAATGTTAAGTGAATTCTAAGAAGAATTCACATAATGCAACATAGTAATAATTTAGGATCCATAATAATCCACAAATATAATATGAGTTTTTTTATATATAAAAGTTTCACCATTACCAAAGAAAAAAATATTAAAAAGGAAAAGTCCACCAAGGAAAAATTTTAACCTAACTTTTTTCGATCAGTGCTTACTATGGGAAGGCATGTTTATTCAAGGAAAATTAAAATAAAACTTATTATTGCACTAAGCAATAAAAGAAAAAATTTCAAAGACCAAAGCATAAACATCACCTCCTAAAATTTATTACTATGTTGCAAATTTTTTAGGTGGCGAAACCTAAAAATATATTAGATTTTTAAGCTAATAAAACTTTCTAAAAATAGTTTAAATTAAAAAT
>JADLKP010000175.1 GCA_016838945.1 Methanobrevibacter sp. | reverse complement strand
TAATATTAAATAATTTAATATCATTAATTCATTATTAAATAATTCTATCTTAAAAAAAGTATTTTTAAATGATTATTCATATGAATAATGCAAATTAATTTTTTCAAATTATTGCTTATTCACATGAATGTTATCATAAAAATTTATTCATGAATTGTAAATCCATATTCAACGAATTTGTCTTGAGCTTCTTGAGTTTGTAAGAAGTCAACGAAAGCTTTTGCGGCATCTGCATCGTTTGCATCTTTAATTACTCCTACAGGGTAAATAACAGGAGTTTCTAATGCATCGTCAGGAGCTTCACAAACGACTTTTACATCGTCAGTGGATTTAGCATCGGTAGCGTATACAATACCGTAGTCAGCAGATCCTTGAGCTACTTGGTTTAATACAGCAGTTACATCAGTACCTAAGGATAATTTAGGTTCAACCGCATCCCAAATGCCGAGGTTGGTTAATGCTTCTTTAGCGTATTGGCCAGCAGGTACGGATTCTGGGTCACCAATAGCAATGGTTCCGTCTGCATCTTTTAAATCTTCAAATGAAGTGATGTTGGCATCAGAATCAGCAGGCACTATTAAAACTACTTTGTTTTCTAAAGACTCAACAACGGTGTCGTTGTCGATTAAACCTTCATCAGCTAAAGCGTCCATTTGTTTGGTAGCTGCAGACATGAATACGTCTGTTTCCAGTCCATTTTCAATTTGAGTTTGTAAATCCCCACTTGAAGCATAGGTAGGAGTAACTTTCACACCAGGATATTTTTCTTCAAACATTGGGATTAATTCATCATCATATACATTTTTTAAACTAGCCGCTGCAGCTAAGTTTACTTCTTGTCCATCTAAATCAGGTTGGCCGCCGAGGAAGTCTAAAAATCCTGCAGCACATGAACCTACACTAATAATTGCGATTAATGCCAAAACAGCAACAATTAACATTCTATTAGATTTCATATTCGCTCTCCTTTGTAATAGTTAATAAAAGCACTATCAAACATTAAATAATATCAAAATTAGCAAAAGAAGGGATGAATAATCAGTTTGTTTAAAGACAATTTTAAGACAATAAATTATGCAAATCAAAAATTACTTAATTAAATAAAGTTTTTTCTATCTAATTTATAATATTTGCCCCTATTTTCCCCAATCTTAATTATTATTTCTTATATTGATTAGTAATTATATTTTATTCCATAATGATATATAAATATTTTCATATCGATTTTGAGAATATCTTCAAATTGAAATTAAAAGTTTTAAAAAAATATATTCTTTTTATTTTATAGTATTTGAGTTATTTTAATGAATCCCGTTTAAAAAAATTGTAATTTATTATTTATTCCATTATTTCTTTTTCTAATGCTTTTTAGAGGATTTTTAAATTTATTTTTTTGAAGATATTTTTTGGTCAAATGGGAAAGTAAGGTTGTTAAAAAAAATTCATATCATTAGTCTTTCATATCCATTTTTTCAATTATTTAGAGCATTAAAAAAATTACTGCTCATAAATCAGATTCATATCTTCAATAGGCAAAATGGTTTCAACCGCCTTTGCCTCAATAGCTATTCCCTTTTCCTTAATGGCAGCTATTGAATTTAGGCCACTTCCTGTAACAATTCCAAAGTTATAATTGTCCACTTTTGCATTGTAGACCAATTCTCTTGGTTTTCCTACTTTAAAGATAGGCAGTCCATTTGCATTGATTTTATCCAAGATCTCTTCACATTCAGGTCTTGCAATGTATGGTACTTCCTTAATGGAAGCGAGTATTTTCTTTGGATTTCCCCTTTTTGCTATTTGGGTAAGGTTCTTGAAGATGAAAATCTTATGTGGATCGATTGATGAACCGTTGTAGGAAATCATTTCTACAAATAGAGGAGGCTTACCAAGTTCCAATAGTCCACCATATCTTGGAGTGCTCATTATACCGTTTTTAATTAGTATTCCATCAATGGTTAAACTGCAAACTGTAGCTATTCCCACTTTATTCTCATCAGTTGGATGTTCCACTATATCAAAATGAGGATTCATATATTTCGGAAGACTCTTATATGTTTTTTTCATGATGCTTATGGCATCATCTAAATCGGTTTTATTCAAGTAGGATATGTTAGCTACAATATTTCCTGTATTGTTTTCCAAATCATAATCCACTTGATTCATTCTATTCAATGATTTTGTAAGTATGAATGGGGTTTTCTTATAGTCTATCCTTTTGGCAGGCTTAATCTTATGTTTAGAGGATTCTAGCTCTTTTAGCTTATTATAGTCAATGAACTCTTCTCCAGTCTTTATATCAACTTTATAATCCATTTCCTGTGCTGCACAGAATGGGGTGACTCCTCCAATGATTGAGATTCCAACCATTCCTTCAGGCACTGGAATTCCTAAGATGTTTTCGCTGATTTCACCAATCTCGAGAACTCCTCCGATTCCTACCTTTTCAAGTTTTTGGATGATTTCCTTTGCCTTTTCAACACTGTTTCCAGGAATGATTCTAAAGTTTGCAGGAATTGCTCCGGTTCCATGTTCAACAACTTCCAAAACAGAAGTCATGTCTTTAGCTATGAATGCATCTAAAGGTGTGATTGAGGTTTTCTTATAGGAAATGAGTTCGGAGAATTTTGTAGGACAGTAATCCTCTATTTCAACAAGCCCTCCATATTGTGGGATTGAAGGGATTCCATTCTTTAGGAACACTCCATCTATAGTTGTACCACAGATGGTCTTCATCACATATCCTTTTTTGCCGTTGATTTCTGTTTTTTTGGCGTTGATTAATGGACTTACACAAACCCCTGCAGCAAAGACTTCCTTGATTATGTCAAATGCCTTGTTGTCAAGGATGTTTGAAGTGTTTACGATAACATTTCCCTCTTTCTTATTGTAGTCAAAATCAGTGAGATAAATTCTCTCTTCGAATTTTGAAAATGTGAAGTCAACCTGATCGTAAATCAATCCTTTTTCCAATTTGCTTTTTCCAAGTTCGGTAATTACTCTGCCGGAATATCCTTTTCTCTCTGTGTATCCCTTTTCATCAAGAATCTGCATGTGATAGCGCACTGCTCTCTCACCAAGGTTATACCCTTTGTTTTTAAGTTCATCAGCTATTACTTTTGAACCGATCGGTTTTTCTTGAACATTTAGGATTCTTAGAATTTCTATCATTCTATGTTCGGATTCTGACATGTAATCTCCTGCTTCTTTAAATTGGATTTAAAATGAGTTTGTAAAAATAAAATTGTAAAATTAAGTTTTCTTTAAAAAAATAAATGATAGCTATTTAATCGATAATTAAATAGCCAGATTTGACTTATTTTTATATAATTTATCTATAGAACTTTAATTCTATCTATAGAACTTTAATTCTATCTATAGAACTTTAATTCTATCTATAGAACTTTAATTCTATAGAAATCAAAATTATAAATCTAAGTATTTTTTGTGTTCGTAATTGAATACTTGGACTCTGTATTCGTCCCATTCTTCATATTTTGCATCTAAGAATGCATCGAATATGTGATCTCCAAGCGCTTCTTTCATGATTTTGCTTTCTTCAAAGGTATGGTATGCTTCCCATAAACTGGATGGCAACAATTCAATGCCCATTTCTTCCCTTTCCTCATCGCTTAATTTATAGATGTTGAATTCGATAGGTTCACCAGGGTCTATCTTATTCTTGATACCATCCATACCTGCTTCAAGCATTACTGCAAATGCAAGGTAAGGGTTACAGGTTGGGTCTGGGCTTCTGTATTCAATACGGGTAGCTTTTCCACGTGCTGCAGGTACTCTGATTAAGGTAGATCTGTTTTGAATACCATATGAGATGTATACAGGAGCTTCATAACCTGGAACCAATCTTTTGTATGAGTTTACAATAGGGTTGGTTACTGCAGTTATTGCTGCGGAGTGTTTTAATAAACCTCCAATAAACCACATTGCTTCTTGGGATAATCCATTTTCACTGTTTTCATCATAGAATATGTTTTCACCATCTTTGAATAGACTTTGGTGACAGTGCATTCCACTACCGCTTTCTCCAAAGAATGGTTTTGGCATAAATGTTACTCTGTAATCGAATCCATCGAAGTCAGCCATGTTTGCTACAATAGCTTTGATTGCTTGTTTGAAGGTAATTACTGCATCTGCAGTTTTTAATGCATCATCAAACTTAAATGCAATTTCGTTTTGACCTGGACCTACTTCGTGGTGGCTTGCTTCCACTTCAAATCCTAATTCCTGTAGGTTGGTTGTAATTTCTCTTCTGAAGTCAGTTCCCTTATCAATAGGTTCCACATCAAAGTATCCTGCACTGTCATGAGGGATTGGGTATCCGTCATCGTCTGTGTCTACAATAAAGAATTCAGGTTCTGGACCTATGTTGTATGTGTATCCTTCTTCTTTGATTTTAGCCAATGCCTTTTTGAGTATTCCTCTTGGGTCTCCTTCAAAAGGTTCTCCATTTGGCTTATAGATATCACAAATAAATCTGCAGGATGCAGATTCTTCAGGTCTCCAGGATAAAGCAGAATAAGTGCTGATATCTGGTTTCAATACAAGGTCACTTGCATCGATTCCTACGAAACCAGGAATTGATGATCCATCAAAAAGGATTCCATCAGTTAATAAATCTTCCATGTTCTCTAATTTGCAAGGAATTGATACATTTTTAGGGATTCCGTGTAAATCAACGAACTGGAGTCTAATAAACTTGATATTGTCTGCTTTCATTCTTTCGATTACGTTTTTGATTTTTTCTTCCATTAAATCATTCTCCATTAATTTGGAATAATATAATTAATAAGTTTTTAAATTATCAGTTTTCGGAAATATATTTCCACCTAATAATATATTAATTTTTTTAATATATTATTTTATCTATTTTATAGTTTTTAAATCTTGTCTAATAGTATATTTTTTTTAATATTTTTCATTTAAATATCTAATTTTTTATTAAAAT
>JADLKP010000174.1 GCA_016838945.1 Methanobrevibacter sp. | reverse complement strand
CATGATTAATGATATAAGCAATTAGAGACATAATATTAGTAAAAAAATTTTTAAAAATTATTTGGGAGATAGAATGAAAAACATTGAAGAAAAGACTATTAGAAGCTTTTTAGCTATTGAACTTGATAAAGAGTTGGTTCCTAAGATATTGGATGTTCAAAAGAATTTTAAAAAGACCAATGCCAATATAAAATATGTTCCTTCTCAAAACATGCACTTTACATTAAAGTTCTTTGGCAATATTGATTGGGATATGGTTGAAGATATCAGCTCAGCAGTTGATAAGGTTTTGAAAAAATATTCCTCTTTTGATTTGAATATTAAAAACTGCGGTTGTTTCCCAAATAAAAAGGTAATCAAGGTTCTTTGGTTAGGTTTGGAAGAAGGGTCTCCAATAAAAGACCTGCAAAAGGATCTTGACAAGGAGTTTAGAAAATTAGGATTTAAAAAAGAAAGGAATTTCATTTCCCATTTAACTATTGGAAGGGTAAAAAGTCCTAAAAATAAAAAGGAAATCAGGAAAGCTATTGAAAAATTGGAAGAAATTGAAATTGGTCAGATGACAGTTTCCAGGATTTGCTTGAAAAAGAGTACTTTAACTCCTCAAGGACCAATCTATGAGGATATTAAAGTGTTTGAATTGAATTAATACTTATTTTATTTATTTTTATTTATTCTATTTTTATTTGATTTTTAAATTCTTTTTTATTTTTTAAAATTTATTTAATAGGATTCATAGTGAATCCTATCTTTATCAAACCTGTCTGTACCTGTGTAATCTTCTGTAGGATATCCTAAAACGATTACAGAGTATGGATAAACGTTTTCTGGAATATTGAAGTTTTCCTTCAAGTAATTCACTCTTTCTTCATCAGGATATGTTCCAAGCCATACTGCACCAAGATCCTCTTCTACAGCTTGCAATAATATATTCTCTGTACATGCTCCCATATCTTGCTGAACCCATTTGTAGTTCTCGAACTGGCTTAAGTAATCCTGATTGAATAGAGTTATGATACAACATGTAGAGGTTTTAGCAGGCTTTGAATATAGGCTCATGTTTTCTATTATTTCAATTCCCTCTTTATCTTTAACCACTAAAAACTCCCAAGGCTGTGAATTGATTGCAGAAGGGGCCTGCATTCCTGCTTTCAATAATCTTTCTATCTTCTCATCCTCTATTTCCTTATCTAAAAATTTCCTTATGCTTTTTCTTTTAAATATTGCATTCATTATATCACCTTAAAGATTATTTCCATATCAAGAATTTCAAGTAGTTATATGAAACGAAAATGACTAAAACCAATGCTATAATTGCCTGAATATGAAATAAATAGTTTAAAACACTTAATCCAACGAATTCATATGCTTCACCAGTAGCTATTGCACTTATGACAAATGGAAATGTAAATGCTGAAAAGCTTGGCATGAATTTCAATCTTTCAATGACCATAAGTCTGATTGCTTGGAAAAGTGCAAAAATATAAAAGATAAATGCTCCTATGTAGATGGCAGTCAGAAAGTTTCCATTAATTGGCAGTGCATTGACGTATCCAACAATAAGGATTGAGAAAAGTGCAGTGTAGATGCAAATGAATGGTTTATTTTTATCGTCTATTGCAGTAAACTTAAGGTATCGGTATGAGACCAAAATGAGTGTTGGTATCATCAATATGAAACCGATTCCAAAGAATATGAATCCATATTGCTGCAGGTCATATGCCGGTGCTGTAATGGCAGCCATTGTTATTCCAATATACACAATCCACCAAGTTGCAAATACATTTTCAATATCAAAATCTTTCAAAACATAATTCTTTGTAAACAATATCATGATTGATAAATGAATTATTATTCCTAAAATCCATATTCCAAGGGAAATGCTTTGTGAAAATGGAAGGAATAATGGTTTTAGGTAAGTGCTGAATAACATTAAAGCCATTGAAAATGTTCCGAATGTGCTTAATGCAATCAGACTGTTCAATTCATTAAGGAATTTGTCATGGTGTAAAACAAGTTTTAACAATACCATGAATATAAGTATTGATCCCATTATAAAAAATATGCTGCTAAAATCAGTGAATATTTTACCTAATGATAAAATAGCCAAGATTAGGCCAGTGATTGCCAAAGGTAGATTTTTTATAATGTTCATAATATTAGTTTAAAAAAAGGGCATAATAAAATTTTGTATAAGATATGGGTTGTATAAGATTGGGGGTGTATAAGATATGGGTTGTATAAGATTGGGGATGTATAAGATTTGGGGCTGTATAAGATATAGGTGGATTGATTTTTAGAATGTGTAAAAATAGAAAAGATAAGTAAAATACTTATCTTAAAAAAATAGAACAGTTTTGAGAGTAGATTTATTCATATAAATTTACTTCTTCAGCTCCAAGCACTTTGATTTCCATATTTTCAGCTAAATCTGCTGATTCTTTTGAAAATAATTGGAAATGAGGTGAAGCCATGTGTTTGCTTAATGCTTCCACACTTTCCCATTGTTCGACGAATAGGAATGTGCCGTCTTTGATTGATTTCAAGAATTTGTAATCAATGTTGCCTTCTTCTTTAAGAGTTTCTTCAACCAATGCCTCTGCAAGAGGAATCAGTTGATCTTCTGCACCTTCTTTTGGGAAAAGTTCTGCCATAACTACGATAAATCTCATGATCAATCTCCTTTAATTGTTAATTAAAGATTTATAAAAAAAGTTTTTTAAATGTTTCGTTAATGAAATTAAGGTTTGGCTATTTTTAAAAAAGAAAAAAAGAAATTATTCTATAAAAATAGAATAATTAAAGTTTAAATAAATAATTTATGGAATTATTCATCTAATTTTGGAATTCCAGTGATTCTTAAACCGCCGTAATGGGATTTGTATTTGATATTTAATCCGATTAATAATGGGGTGATCTTTTCAATGATTCTGGCTTTTTCCAAGATTCCGGTATCGATGGTTCTTACACCAGGGATTTTGTTGATGAGTTCTGCTGCAGTTTCTTTTGCTTCTTTGTCGTCACCAGCAATCAAACAGTCACAGTCAATGTCTTCTGGAATGTTGGATAAGTGGGAGTTACTGATGTTACAGAATGCACAGATGACTTTTGCACCGGTTCCTTCAAGGATGGATGCGGTTCTTTCTGCTGCAGATCCTTCCATTAAGTCAATGAATCTGAAAGGTTTTCCGCCGATAGCAGTTTCTAAAGGTACAGTTGCATCTAATACAATCTTGTCGCTGCAGAATTCCTTGATTCCTTCAACAGTTGGTTTTTGTGCTGCAAGAGGTACAGTGAGGATTAAGATGTCTCCTTCTTTTGCTGCATCTTCGTTAGCTAAACCTTTGATGTTTAAGTCGTAGTCGGAATATTTTTCTTTTGCTTCTGCAACAACGTCTAATGCTTTTTCCTCTTTACGGGAACCAACAATAACTTCTACACCTTCAATTGCTAATCTGAGAGCAATTCCTAAACCTTGTGGACCAGTTCCACCGATTACACTTACAATCATTTTTTATCTCCTAAAAATTGAATTTTTTATAAATTTTGTATAAAGTCTTTGAAAAATATATTGTACAATATATCGTTGTTATTATTTATATGTGAAAATGCTTATAAATCTTTTTATTTTGGTTTAATATTTTATCATTTATCCTGGTTAATGTTTAGTTAAAATTTGATTTATATGAATATTTTTTAATAATATTTATTTTTATTATTGTTTTGTCAAATTATTAAATTAAAAAAAATCAATATTGATATTAAATTTAAAAAATATAGGACAGTTTAATAATTAAGTTAACTTTTTAGTTCTTAAAGAGCATTAAAAATTATTCAAAAATAGTAAAAAAAGAAAGGAAATAAATGATTTTCATCATTTATATAAAAATTAGTGTTAAATAACTGAAAGTAGTCATTAATATTCGTAGAAACCTTTTCCTGCATTGATACCGGTTTCACCAGCATCTATTTTTTCCTTAAGCTTGAGAGCTATTTTTCCTTGGGTTGTCTCAGGGTCTTGAGACCTTGGGTCCATAATGACAATGTTATATGCAGTTACAAGTCCTACTACATCCAAGATTTGGAACGGTCCGTTTGGAGCTCCTGTAGCAAGTCTCCAGGTCAAATCGATTGTTTCAGGGTCTGCCACCTCTTCTGCCCATAATGCTTGTCCTGCAGAGAGGAAAGGTACAAGCAGGGAATTGAGCACATATCCTGGTTGCTCTTTCAACACTTTGATTGGAACCATGTTGATGTCTTCTGCAAATTGGACGATTGCATCAAAGTACTGTGGATCGGTTCCAGGGTGTGGCATTACTTCAGCAGTGTTTTGAGCCCATATATTGTTTGCAAAGTGGAATGCAAGATACTTTTCAGGGCGTCCTGTGTGCTCTGCAAATTGGGATGGGAGCAATGTTGATGAGTTGGTTACAACAATTGTCTTTTCAGGCAAGTATTTTGCCAATTCCTCATAGAATGGGATTTTTTGATTTGGATCTTCTGCAATTGCTTCAATAACAAGGTCTGCATCTTCTGCGGCCTCTTCATAGCTTGTTGTTAAGGTCAAGCTGTCATATGCTTTTTGAGCTTGTTCTTTCAATGCATCGATTTCTTCATCAGTTAAGTCAGGAGTTTTGCTGAATCCTCTGCAGTAAGCAGATTTGTCGGTTTTCATCTGTTCCATTGTAGCCAAATAGATGTTCAATAATCTTTCAAATTTAGGTTTTGCCCTTTCGATTGAACCTTCGCTTCTAAGCCAAACGGTCACATCAAAACCGCAGAAAGCGGATTGATAAGCAATTTGACTACCGAGTACTCCTCCACCAGCTACTACAACTTTTTTAATTTCCATTTGAATCACCAAGTATATATTATAAACTATAATGAATAAAAAAATTAAAGAAATAAAATATAGTTTACTTGTATACTATTATAAAATTTAAGATATTTAAAATTTTATAAAATGTTTTTTAATGTATGATTAAAAAGTTTT
>JADLKP010000173.1 GCA_016838945.1 Methanobrevibacter sp. | reverse complement strand
AAAATAAATTAAAAAAATAGAAAATAAAAATAGAAAATAAAAATAAAAATCAAATCTAAGAAATTACTAATTTAGCATTCTTATAGACCGAAGCATAAGTATTGTCCCCAGCATACTTGACAGTGAAGCTATATGTTCCTTTCTTGGATAAGCTTACATTTATTGTTGCAACACCCTTTGAATTGGTCTTTGCACTGTATGTCTTTCCATTCAAAACAAGTTTTACTGTTTTGTTTTTTAATGCTTTTTTGCTTGCTGACTTAAGTGAAATGCTGATTTTCTTGGATTTTGCAGTTGCTTTATACTTATAATTTGATGTGGATATAACCGGTTTCTGCTTGTTTACGACTATCTTTGCAACTACAAAAGATCCATTAAACTCATCACCACCTAAGAAACATACTGCAAAGGTGTAGATTCCTGCCTTTTGTAGGTTGATTTGGAGTTTAGCCTGACCTTTTTCATCAGTAACCCTATCATATACTTTGCCGTTAAATCCAAATTGGACAAACTTTCCTGCTAATGGGTTTCCTTTTGAATCTTTTAATGTAATGGTGAAATATTCACCTATCCTTCCATCAGTGGCAGTATCCACAGCAGTTGTAGTCATATTCTTATAGGATATTACTGATTTTTCTTTAGAGGATATGGCAGATTCATTGACAATCTTCAGGTTTATCCAAAAATTAGGTGATATGTACTCATCATTTGACTTGATCAGCTTCATTTGAATGAACTCATCTGAACTGTTGAAATTGTCTCCCCAATTATTGTTGTTTATGCTTCCATCATTGAAAATAACAGCTTCAAAGAAAGAGCCGGATTTTAGATATAAGGCAAAATCGGTGATTTCCTTATTGCATTCCTCTAAAGTTGAATCCTTTATGACTCCAAGGAATTTTTCCAAAGTGGAATTCCCTATAATCGGGTTTGACCTGTTCAATATGGAATTGGAAACTTGAATATTGGACCCTTTATAATAAATGGCTCCGTTTCCATAATTATTTGTAAAGCTGGAATTGTAAACAGTAGTGTTTTCAACAAATTCACTTGCAAAAATCGCTCCTCCATAAGCATTGAATGAACTGATTATTCCTTGCAGACCTAAGGCGACATTTTCCTTGAATTGAGAGTTTGTTATAGAAAGATTATTAACATTTTGACCTAAATAAATTGAACCTGCATTTCCAACAGCATAATTTTCTATGAAAGTTGAATTGCTTATGGAACATCCATTAGCAGATTTGAAGTATAGTGCTCCTCCATCACTATGGGAAATGCAGCTTATGAAACTGCAGTTATCGATTTTACCGTTATTTCCAACCCAGAAAATGGCTCCACCATGACCATCAGCTAAAAATGTCTGCTCTTCGCTATGCAATGTCCAAGCAAATTTTGATGTTGCGGAATTGTTTATGAAAACAGAATTCAATACTGAACAGTTTGTTCCCTTTAGCCAAATTGCACCTCCGGAAGATGCAGTTTCATAATTATATCCTGTGTTGTTTATAAATGTGCACCCATCAACTACAGCATTGTTAGCTATCAGATAAATGGCTGGCCCGTCAGTATGATGGCAGCTTGACTTATTGGCTATGTTGTTTAGGAATTTGCTGTTTAAGACCTTGACATTGTCACCATAGCAACTTAACGCAGACCCCAATTCACCATTGATGGAGTTTTCAAAACTGCAATTTTCAATGGTTACATTTTTCCCTGTGACACTAAGCGCCATGTCATAGGAGTTAATGAATCTAATATTGCTTATTAAAACGTTGTCTGAATTGATTTCCAATATCCTAGTTAAAAATTGCCCATCAAGTGTGGCCCCTGAAGCATTTCCAAGCATTTTCAGAGGATGATCTATGATGATTTTGGAATCCCCATAATAGACTCCACCAAGTGTGACCGTGCCATTTTCCTCTGATTGATCTATCAAACTTTGTATGGAATTGAAATCATTTCCACCATTTGCAACATTGATTTCTTCAGGATTTGAACTTGAATATGATTTTGGATTGGATTGTGAATCATTCAAGCCATCATCCAAATCACATTCGGATACGGAATATAAATCAGCATCAATACATTCATCTTCGCTTATTGCATCATCATCATAATTTATATCGATTAAATCATTAGAATTATCTGAAGCTGATACAAACCCCAAACTTAATAATAAGATAAAAATTATTGAAATTGATAATAAAAGCCCATTAAATTTTATTTTCATAATTTTATTCCTCATAGATTTTGCATAAATAGTATTAGATTTATTTCATACGATATATAAATTTTAGTTAATCGTTTATAGATAAAGTAAAAAAATGAGAAATCAATTAAAACAATGAAAAATAGCTAAAGAGATTAATTGAAAATAAGTAAAAAATAACTAAAATTAGTAAAATAAGAAAAAATAGTAAAAAAGTATAAAAAAATAAAAAAAGAAAAGAGATGAAATATTTATTCCATCATATCCTTAATATCTTCACGATAGTATAATCCGATTACAAGTATAATGAGAAGTACCAATCCACTAACACCAATGACTCTGAATGTTTCCTCATCAACAGATAAGGTCTTGACAGATGCACTTTCAGGAACATTGGAACTTGGACTTGCTGCAGCACTAGGGCTTGCGGATGCACTTGCACTGCCAGAACTTCCAGACATCACTCCATTGGAATTGACTGAATAGGAACCGGATGAAACACCGGAATCTCCAGAACCGGTACCTGAATGATATGATGAGCCAGAGTCATTTTGGTAAGTGTTTTGACTTGGATCATTATTCCCATTATCACTTGAATCACTCATTGAATCATCATTTGAACTGTTGTTGAATTCAGAGCTCATAAGAGCATTCAATAGCTCCTTATAGAATTGCTCATAATAATCCATATCAGCAGCATCAACTTCTTTGAATTGACCCCAATCATTAATTCCTCTATTATCCTCACCTATATTCAAGGAAGAACCAGATCCTCCATTTCCTGCACCATTTGAACCGACATCGATAAATGCTACAGAATCTATGAAATTGACGGTATATGAACGACCACCAATATTGAAGGTGGCTGAAAAATTAGGCAATCCTGAAACGGCACGACCAAATCTGTCAACAACTGAGAAATAATATTTGCTTCCGCTTTGACGAGAGAGAATATTAAGGCCATATTTCATTCCAACCCTAACACATCTGTTCTTTGCAAAGTTCTCTCCAATGGTAACCGCTTCATCACCTTGATTCTTAAGGTCCAATCCACCATTGTATGAGAAGAAATTCTTTTCCAATGTAAAATTGCTCTTTACAGACTTGAAGTCATAACCAAATAGGACTCCCATTCTACCATTGCCTGTTACAATATTCTTATTGAAAGTAAATCCATTGATCCATCCAGCTATTACGACACCATCTCCATTGTCGGAAATGGTATTGTTCAAGATGCTTACATTACTTATGGAATTAGGGAAATCGATACCCGTATACCACTGCCTAATCATATTGTTTTTAATCAATACATTAGCTGCATTAGTATCGAAGAATATTCCAGTGCAGTCTATACGCCTGTCACTGCCAATTATATTGTTGTCGGTTATGTTGATTCCCTTTTTGCTGCTTATATCCTTCAAGTGAATTCCAATATTATTTCCCCCTTTTGGAGTGATGTTGTTTTTGGAAATGCTAATCCCTCCAGAGTTGGAAATATCAATTGCAATGTTAAAGCTTGAAAAGAGATTGCCTTTTATGACGGAATCATAAACCTCATCAAGAACTATGGCAGTCCGTTTTGTAGATATCTTGTTTCCGGATATTCCAATTTTGGAAACATGACTTGCATCTACAAAGGAACCTGGAACATCAACAGTGAAACCACTTATGTTGGTTCCTGACCCTCCTTCTAATATAGTAAATACAGGAATGTTGAATAGATTCTTGATTGAAGTACCAGATTTACTTATAATGTTTAAAGGTTTTGAAATCTTCAAATAGATATTTTCATAGGAGGAACCTGTAAACTTGATAGTGCTTCCAGCTGCTGCATCATCGATAATCTTTTGAACATATGTATTGATTGAACCATTATAGTATTTTGCATCTTTAATTACAATAGTCTGTGGACTTGTCAATAAAGAGCTTGAACTTGAGATTACACCATTTTTGATTATAATCGGATCTTCAGTTGAACCTAAGATGTTTTTGGATTCCTTTTTTCCAGTGACATCAGAAATATCTGCAATGGAATCATCTGAATCATCAATATTGAAATCCGCATTAGTGGAATCATCTATAATAACACCATCAGCCACATCATCAGAAGAATCGGTTGAACCTTCATCAGAAATGATTGAATCATCATCTGAAGTGGAAAGTTCCATATCAGTGAAATCTGATGAAACATCAGCAGATGAATCATATAAATCAGATAAATCATTATCCTCAACTGCAACTGCAGATCCAAGACTTGTGAAGAATATTAATAACATTAAAATCATTAATATTCTCTTCTTAATACATTTCACCTCCTATAAAAAACATAGAAATATGAATTTAATTTTAAATTTGACTGACTGATACTGAATTAATATTCACATCACTTAAAAATGAGAGAAATATCATAACATACCCTCTTATTTTTAGCAATATAAATGATTATTTTTTAAAAATAGGCAAATTATTAAATAATATAACAAATTTAATAAAAAATATTGGCTAATTCAATAAAATACCTAATTTTAATAATTTTTCATTAGAAACTTAATTCGAAATATAAGTTATTGTAAACTGTAATATATAATTAAAAATATAAATAAGTTTCTAAAATCGATTAAATGGAACTTTTTTTAAAAAATCATAAAATCGAATAGATACAATTTACATAAACTACTATTAAACAAATAACTGATTAGAATTTCATTGAAAAAATTACAAAATTAGCAGATAATTTTATAAAAATCATATCAATAGGAAATAATATTTAATTTGAAATAAATTATTATTTTTAGAAAAAAATAATAAAA
>JADLKP010000172.1 GCA_016838945.1 Methanobrevibacter sp. | reverse complement strand
TGAAATAAAAATATTATAAAAATAAAAAAAGGAATAAAAAAATAGTTGAAATAAAAATATTATAAAAATAAAAAAAAGGAATAAAAAAAGAAATAGATAAATAAAAAACTTAATTTTTATCTAAATATTCTAAAATAGCATCTAATAGTTTACCTGCTCCACCAGCGTACATATCTGCTGCAGGTAAGTCATATTTCTCTTCAAAGCTTTCTAAAGTCATGTCGTCATCTGCATTTCTCATATTGATGGATAAACCGACAACTTTAGTGGTAGGTACAACCGCTTCAATAGCCTTTACCTCATAATCGATACCTCTTGGTTCACGATATGGGTGGTTTGGTCTGTGACCTACAATGACTGCATCTGGATCTGCACCGATTAAGATACATGCAGATAATCCTCTTGGGTGAGGATTTCCATCTTCAGTCAAGCTTGACTGTCCTTCAATAAATATTATGTCCGGACTGTCATGTTCTTCCACATATTTCATGGAACTGAGTATAGCAGAAGGAACGTCCATAGATGATAAGCTGCCTGCTCTAAAGTTAAATGCAGTAGGCTTCTCCAAACCCATTTCATCAGTAGAAATAATGGAAGCTTTCAAACCTCTTTTTTCTGCTTCAATACCAAGGGATTTTGTTGTTGTCCTTTTACCACATTCTTGGGAAGTTCCACCAATAAATACAACTTTAGCCTTAGGTTCATAAGATATCTTAGGCAAGACTTCACAACATTTTTCAGGTGCTACACCGCAAATTTTACGAACAACATCCAATCTTGGACTAATCTCTTTTATACAAACATCATTTTGTTCTGCTAATTTCAATAATGATTCATTTTCAGACAATGATAATGATCTGAATGAAACAACTGCGTTCTTACCGTTTGCCAATGCTTGAACTGCATATTTGAGTGCAGTTCCTTCAGCACCGATAGGCAACATGATTGCTACAGTATTTGCTTCAGTAGATTCAAATAAATCGGATAAGTTAGAAGCAACTTCAAGACCACAGAAAGGTTTTCCTTGTTTTGCAGGGTTGTCATCAAGGAAACCTACTGTTTCAATTCCTTCAAGGTTAGAGAATTTTTCTCCTCCACCCCCACATCCAACAATAATATAAGGATTCAATTCTTGAAGATCTTCAACAGAAGTTATAGAATACAAGTAATCACTCCTCTTAAAAAATTGTGTAATTTTGATAAAAATATTAATTTGATAAATTTTTTAAATATTGAACCTTTTCAAAAATATTATTAAATACTAATACAATAAATATTAGAATATCCAACATTATAGAATTTATCTCATTGTATGTATATATCTATTATTATTAATAAATATTAGCATAAAAATTATTAAAATTGATTTGATATTAATTTGAAATTGATTTGAAATATGAAAAAATCTATTATGGAAAAATATTAAAATTATAAATTATAAAAAATAGAAAATTAATATAGAAAAATAGTTAGAAAACTAAAAATTATAAAATTTTTTGAAATTAAGAATCAAAAATAAACTCAATGTTAAAATATAGTTAACTATATCTACATATAAGAGATTGAAAATATGCATTTGAAAACAACCATTAAAAATATTCTATGCAGATATCATAATTTCAATAGCTATTACCTTGATATGAAAAATAAATAAGGAGAAAAATCATATGAATGTGGATGATGTGATTACTGGAAAAAGCGCTGAAATGAAAATAGATTGTCCAGTCTGTGGAGGAAAAAATACTGCAACTTACACTACTCAAACTCATGAACTTGCCTACTTTGGAGAAATTGTTGAATCAACCATCCAATGTGAAAAATGTGGATTCAGACATAATGACATTTTGGCAACTGAGCAGAAAGACCCTGCCAAACATAGCTTGATCATCAGCAAGAAAAATCTCGACTCAAGAGTGGTGAGATCACAATCCGCTACAGTCTCACTTCCAGATATTGGAATAAAAGTGGAACCAGGTCCAAAATCAGAAGGTTACATATCAAATGTCGAAGGAGTTATTGTAAGATTCGTCGAAGCAACCGAAAGGGCATTGAATATGTTTCAGGATGACTTATCTCAAGAAAATGGTAAAAGAGTTCTTGAAAACTTAAACAAGGTATTAAATGGAGAAATGGAAACCCTTTTGCTTATAGAAGACCCATTCGGACAAAGCAAAATCATGGATGTCCGTGCAAAGACAGAACCTTTAACAGATAATGAATTGAAAAATCTAAAGACAGGTTTCACTGTAATTGAAGAATAAGCAAAAAAAGTTTATAAAAAAGAGTTAAAAACACTCTTTTTTACTTATTTAAACCCTATTTACTGAACTTTCATTAACTGGGAAAGTGAAATAGGTATCTGGGTATGGTTCATCCTCTAAAGTGAAATGCCACCATTCTGTATCTATCGGTTTAAAACCATGGTCCAACATCGCCTGACGGAGCATCATACGATTTTTATACTGCTCATCGGTAATGTTTTTATAATCAGGATGGCTTTCCTCACCAAAATAATCAAATGTTCCACCCATATCCACTTCTTTTTCTGTTTTCATATCAAATAATGTCAAATCAACTGTACTTCCTCTACTGTGACCTGAATAATTAGCTATATATCCTTGGTCAAAGAGGACGGATTTATCAAGATTTGGATAGAAATAATATTTCATACGTGTGTCCCCAATATCCTCAGCCCATCTTTCAAAATGATTTACAGCTTTTTGAGG
This sequence comes from Methanobrevibacter sp., assembly GCA_016838945.1. Classification (GTDB taxonomy): domain Archaea; phylum Methanobacteriota; class Methanobacteria; order Methanobacteriales; family Methanobacteriaceae; genus Methanobrevibacter. Next base: position 2,339 of record JADLKP010000172.1, on the reverse strand, counting down.
GCGATAAGCATCATATATCTTTAATCTGTATCCTTTTTTCTCCAAATCATCACTTACTTCCTTAAGTGCAGTAGCGGCCTCTTTTGTTAAAAGAGCTGTTGGCTGCTCATAACCGTCTATCCTATCACCTACAAAGTTATAGGTGGAATAATATCTAATCTCTAAAATTACATTTGGATCCACATCAGTCAATACGACAAAATCAGAAGAATCGTTTGAATAATTCAGTTTCTCTGGAGCATCTGCACTAAAAGATGTCCCTATAATGCAAAAACAAAATATTAATATTAAACAACCTAAAAAAAGTTTATTTTTCATTCTTTTTTCTCCATAAAATAATAATTCTATTCATAATATATTATTTTCTTCATATTTAAAAATTAAACAAATAGAAAACAACTAAAAAAACAATTAAAATAAATTAAAAGATTAAAAAAGATATTTGAAGATATATGAAGTTATAAAAAACTGATTAAAAAAAAGTTAAAAAAGGAGAAAATCTCCTTTTCTCAAAAATTATTGTTTTGAAGCTATAACCATCTTACCCAATTTATGCAATGGCAATTCTATTTTTAATCCTAAAACCTTAATGAGCGCTTCAGTACTTAATCTTCCATGAGGCATATATTGATAAGTGGATTCTGGAATGATGATTAAACCGCCTACTTTTACACGATTGATTATTCTCAAGAAGAGATAAGCAATTTCCTCATCATTCAAATCAACAAGGCTCTTGTTTAAATTGATAACAACACAATTGAAATCACCTTTAATATCATCAATCTCATCTGGAGAGATTTGCAACAAATTGGAGTCTTCAACCCTTTGATCAGTTACAAAAAGACGGGACCCATAACCCTTAATTTCTTCCAAAAGATTCTTAACATCTTTAAAAGATTCATCTTCATCAATTATAGTTTTCTTATTGGATCCATCACTTAAAACCAATTCAAATGCATGCTTTTCAATGCTACGTAAGAAATCAAGGTCCTGTTTAAGCACATAACCATCTTCATGAACCAAATAAACTGTTCCTCCAGTGGTTTCAAAGTCTTGAGTCTTGACAAAGAGGTTTCTGCCGTCAACTACCCCTTGAACTGTTTTATAATGACTTTTCAATTTATTGCTGATATGTGTCATAGGAGAGGATTTAGGAACAATATCCTTAGGAACAACGAATAATTTCAATGAACCATGAGCATACAACTTATATCCCCTGTTACGCTCATAATAAAAGTTTTCAGGATTCAAATAAGAGTCAAGAATACTGTCGGTTTCATGCTGACCGGAAATTTTATCCAAATACTCCGCATCCATATTACCACCTGAAGGACGGCAATTGACCTCAATCAAAACAGGCCCATTATCGTCAACCATATACTCTCCATGAACCCCTCCATATTTTATTCCTAATGCATCAGCAACATCATAGGCATACTCAACAATTTCAGCTTCACCAATACCTAACTCATTAACTGTATCAATGGAATCATAAACATTCCCACCTTCTTCAGTTTTGACCTTGCTATACTTCCAAATAAGAGTTACACGATGATCACCATTGCAGGAAACGGTATTGACAAAATACTCCTCACCTTTGATACGTTCCTGAACAACAATTTCAGTAAGCACATTGCCGTATAACCCGGTATCGTCGAATAAATTATTTAGTGATTCAATCATTTCCTCCTTATTCAAGCAAATCCTAACACCTACAGAACCTGCACTGTAAACCGGCTTTACAACGACTTCACTTAATCCTTCTTCGTCATAATATTCTATTGCCTCCTCTACAGAGGTGACTACACGACCTTTAATATGTCTAAGTCCTTTTTCAGCAATCTTTTCCTGCATTTTATCCTTTAATGTGATTGCATCAAGATTTTCTATAGGGTTGCATAAGAGATCTAAATCATTAGCTAATCTGGTGGCAAGTCTGACACCCATTTCGGAGCCTGGAATAACCAATAAGGGATCATATTCTCTTACCATCTCAAGAGTTTCTTCATATGTATCCTTTTCATAAATAATTTCATATTCCGCATCAATATTTGCATAGGACTCATGAACTATCTCTTTATATTCCTTACCCTCTTTAGTATCATCAACTTTCATATCCAATGCTATAGGATGGAAATTTCTATTTACAACATCTCTTATAAAATTAAACCCAGTCGAACCTGCTTCTACAATAACAATATTTCGCATATTATCATCCAATCCAATTAAATAAAATTAATAAAAAAAAAGAACAAAAAGAAATTTCCAAAAATGATAAAAAAAAACACACAAAAACCATTAATTTTTTTTGATTATTGAAAATTAATGTTTTCATTCCC
>JADLKP010000171.1 GCA_016838945.1 Methanobrevibacter sp. | reverse complement strand
GTATATTTATATTTAGCTAAATTAGAACAAAAATTATGTAGTTACTAAAAAGAAGAAGTATATTGATTTTTCTAACAAGTATTTAACAAGTTCTTGAATGGATGTATTAAATAATCATGTAACTATTTGATTAAATGTAATGTGTTCTAAAATGTGATTTATGGTGAAATTTAATTAAATTTTTCAATTTAATTATGGCGATTTTTTTTATATTTAATTTAATAATTTTTTATATAATTCTTTATATTCAGCACCCATTTCTGCTGAAGATTTTAATTTGAGAGTGTCTATTTGTCTTTTAACCTTTTCATAATCTTCCTTGTCACTAGCAATCTCTAAAATTCTTTGGTATGTTCCTTCCACATCAGTGGTATCAATCAACCAACCGCAATTGCTTCTTTCTATCCTATCTCTCAATGAACCTAATCCAGATGCAATGACAGGAACTCCTACACTTATTGATTCAGTCAATGTATGGCTGTATGTTTCTGGCCAAATTGAGAATAATCCTGTAAATGATGGCTTTATCTCTTCAATATATCTTATGAATTCATCCCTTTCATATTCGCCGTGGGAGATGCCTATTTCCTTAAGTTCATCAGAAGCGAATCCTAAAAAATGCAGTTCCAGCTTGTTTTCAACATCTGCTTTCTTCAATTCCCTAATGAATAGGGATCCCTTATGGGGCAAAAATGCTCCCAAAATCAGAATTTTGACGTTATTTGGGTCTGGAATGGAATTCAAGTCATAATATCTTTTTAAGTCCCTTCCATATTCTATTACTTCTATGTCGCTATCCTTTAGAGATGGGTAATGCTCCAAATACATATTTTTTGTAAATGGCATAGGTGTTATGATCCTATCGAATTTCTTAAAAAGGGTTTTCATTTCATTTTGCCATTGCTTTTTCCATTCTACGATATTCTTTGGAAGTTCAAACCAGTCCACATTTGCACCGCAATCCTTATTTTCATTGTCGCAATGGCCTCCGCAATAATTGTAGTTTTCATCCAATAGGACGAAAACTGGACAGATATAATAGTAATCATGAAGGGAGAGAATTATTGGAATGTTTTGTTCATTTGCAATATCCGGCAAATCAAGGCTATGGAACAATAAATGATTTACTTGTATCAAATCAATTTCATAATCTTCTAATATCTGAGAATAAATCTTCTTATATTCATCGCTATGAATAAGTTGGGCATGCCAAGGAGTGCTTAATTCAAATTCTTCCAAATCCAATAGCTCATTGTCTTTTATAGTGGAAAGCATTAATTTGTTCATATCAGACTTTAAAATAAAGAAATCAGACTCGCTGGAAACAGAGTTTGCTATGTCTTTAACTGCATATTCAACTCCACCACTATAATGCAAGACATATAGAATTCTCTTTTTAGAATCAGTGTGTTCCATCATTTTTTCGCCTATTTTAATTGATTTATGTTTTAAAATTTAAAATTTTTGTATTGATTTTAAAGGTTTTATTAATTTAAAGTTAGTGTTTATTTCATATAAGTAAAAATGGATTCCGGATTTTCCATATATTCGCTTAATCTATTATAAAACAATCCTAAATGGTATCCATAAACAAAAATATGGTTAACCGTAATTGTTACCGGCAATCTACCCTCTTCATATTTGCCCCAATAAATTGCTGGGAAAAATTTATCGCTGTCTAAAGTCATGTCTTTAAATTCGCAATAGTGAATCCATGGCATGCATGACAAAATTGCAAAAACATGATTAAGTGAATCTGGCCCATAATCGTATCTATAATCCTCAATATTGTTTTTTACATTATTTAGACAATTATTCCACTCCTTAAATGAATTATAGTCATGAATTGAATCAATGGAAATGTTTTCTACAGAATTGTCCTCTTTTATTAAGGGCAAAATGATGTTTATGTGCTCATATTCCCTCCCTTCTCCATTCATAACGCATTGTCTTAATTCAGGTATTGATTCGATTGTTTTATAGATTGCTGCAACGCATAAATTAAAAAAGGAAAGTTCATTTTCCTTAGAAAAGGAATATAGGTTTTCACATTTAATGATTGAAGTCATTGAATACCTTGTGGTTATGAAGGATTGTTTAGTGAATTCTAAATCCTTATCTGTTATGGATAATGTTTTATAAGGGTAATCTTTCATGATTTTCACCATTTCATTGAATAACTTTTATTGCTTTACCATTCCTCTAAAAAACTCTTTTTTATTTTAGCTGAAAGCTTCAGACATTGTTTTCTGATTTATTTTAAATCCCTTTGCAAAGCAAAATGCATTGATTACCTCTTCAGGCTCCTTGGATAAGGATAAGTCATAAGACCAGATTGAAAGGATGAACTTGGTCAATTTTTCAACGCATGCAGGAGGCTGGTTTTCCTTAACCAACATCAAGAGCATTTCACTGATGCTGTGAAGCACATATTCCAGGTCTGACTTTTCCAAAGTCTTGTTATGCAATCCGTCTTCCCTCACTGTCCAGATTTGTCCTTGGAAGTCATCCAGCAATATGATGCCGTTTTTTGCCTTGGCTATTGTTTCCACTGCAAATATGAATGATTCATAAATGTTGAATCTTTCAAGGAAACGGATGTTTTCTTCAATCAGATAGCTTTTTCTATAAATGGTGCACCATGGCTCAAAGTAATTGTAATCCATCAATATGCTTACATCATCATGTGAAACTTCCACTCTGCCGTGGTTCTGCGTAATTGGGAATGTTATTTCTCCAAGGTTCATGTCAAATCCTGTTTTGACCAAATCAACATTGTTTTGTGTGATTTCATTATAGACTGTTTCAACATATTCCTCTTTCATGATGTCATCGGAATCAAGGAAGATTATATAATCTGCAGTGGATTTGCTGATTCCATAGTTACGTGATGCCCCAGGGCCTTTTTTGCCTTCAAGGGAATCATATAAGAATACGTTATCATATTCCGCTTCGAATTCCTTGAGAATCTCTTCAGATCCATCTGTTGACTTGTCATTGATGAAGATGATTTCCATATCTTCAAAGCTGAATGTCTGATTTTTAACTGATTCAAAGGTATTTCTGATATAATCCTTTGTGTTGTATACAGGTGTGATAATGCTGACTTTATATTCGCTCATTTTATTCTCCTCCCTTATGTCCTACAGGTAATTTTGATGGGTCCTCTACATGGAAAACTGTTCTTAGGAAATAATCTGCCTTCTCTTCCATAGTTGTATCTGAATTGAAGATTCCTGATCCGCAGATGCTTAATGTGAATGGGAACAAGGCATCAATGGCTTCAACTGGCTGGCCGTTTTCAGTCAAGGCAGTTATCATTTTTGTGGAGCATTCTATCACATTTCCCATTTCCTCCAATTGAACATGCTTGTTATGCAGTCCTTCCTGTTTTAAATTCCACATATAACCTTCAACATCATCCAATACTATAATGTCCTTATTTGTTCTTGCCAATGCCTGAACTGAAAAGAGGAATGCTTCATGGCTTTTATATTTTGGATTGAATCTGAGGTCATTGTCCAGCAAGAATTTCTTATTGTAAAGGGTGGACCATGCTTCCAGATAATTGTAGGTCATCAAAGGAGCAATATTGCTGGATGGAACCACAAGACGGCCTAAACCTTGAGAATAGGAGATTGGATTGTCAAAGCCTATTACAAATGCTGTTTTTACTATGTCAACATCATTTTCAACCATTTCATTGTAGGTGGATTCCACAAATTCAGGTTTTAATTTATCATCTGAATCTAAAAAGGCAATATAGTCTGCACTGGCTAATTCCATACTCCAGTTACGGGAAAATGATAGTCCTCCTTCTCCTTCTGGAGTGATGAACAATTTAACGTTTTCATATTTATCAACAAATTCCTGTATGACTTCCACAGAGTTGTCTGAAGACTTGTCATCAACGAATATTACTTCAATATCATCAAAATTAAAGGTTTGGTTTCTAATTGATTCAAAGGTTTCACCTATAACATGGGCATAGTTATAGGAGGAAATCAATATGCTTACTTTATAATCGGACATTTTTTCACCATAATTTTAGTTTTTTTTATTTTTAGCAAATCATATTACAAATCTTAAAAATTCTATAAATGTTATTTCTTGCATTCAAAAATCTTGTCATTTCTCACCAATGCATATCTTTCGATTGTTTCAAGACCTAGGTTCTTTATGAAATCAGTTGATTCTATTTCAAATCCGCTGTTCAATATTCTATCCTTAAAATCAGATCCATATAATCTTAAATGATCATGTTGGCCATAATGTTTCTTTCTAAGTTCAGGAGTATTGTATTCATCATTTTCCACGGTTTTAGATTCATCATAAGGCAAATTGTATGAAACTCCATTCAATGGAACCAATATCAATGCGGTTCCACCTGGTTTCAATACCCTATAAAGCTCAGACAATGCCTTATTGTCATCTGGAACGTGTTCCAGTACATGTGAACATAAAATGAAATCAAAATAGTTGTCTTCATAAGGGATGTCTTGTATGTCAACGATTTCATCAGCGAATGTATACAATCCCGGATTCAAGTCCACAGCATGATATTCCACATCATTGGATGTAAATAGATCCTTGAAAATTATTTCTGGAGCAAAATGGAGTATCCTGTTTCCATCCTTCAGAAATTCCTTGTTTTCCTTAATATATAGCCATAATGCCCTATGGCGGTCATGGCTGTAGCAGGCAGGACACATCACTTCCTTGTGAATAATATTGGAGAAAGGCAGAAATTCAATACCTTTATATCCGCATATCGGACACTCCTTTGGAGGATAAACCTTTTCATATTGATTCAGCTTTTCCCTTAGCTTACGATTTTCTTGAATAAGCTTCTCATTGCTTTTTTTCAGTAGCTCTTCCATCATCATTCCTCGAAATCAATTTATTTCAATTTATTATATTAAGAAAGTTTTTAATTCTATATGCTGCAAATCAATAGAATTCAAATAAAGTCTATAATTCTATATGCTGCAAATCAATAGAATTCAAATAAAGTCTATAAAAAAAGTTAGGGAAATCCATTTTGTTATGATTTATTTTTAGCATTTGGAATTTATGGATCCAATACTTGCACCTATATAT
>JADLKP010000170.1 GCA_016838945.1 Methanobrevibacter sp. | reverse complement strand
TTTCATACATGGGATTTTTAAATTTTTAGATTTTTTAGATTTTTTTAGATTTTTATAATTTTATAAATTTTAAAAATGCTAATTTTTTTAATAAAAATTTTGATGATCAAATATTGTAAAAACTTTTTACAAATCATGAAAAAAAGTTGATATGATAAAAAAATTCTATTCTCAAGTACCTAATGTCAAGGTCAAAATATTCCTTAGACCAGGTGCTAATCCTAAGACAAATACTGTTAATTTTAATAGATTTTTTATAGTTTGGTCCTCGAAATATTGATTGATTATGTATAATACTGCAACGATGACTATAATTTTCATAGGAAATAGAGTAAGATATGTATCGAATAGTTGATTTAGAGCATTTGGCAAAACATGCTGTTCATAGTAATTGAAGTATTCTACTGCAACATATGTTGTTGATGCATCGAACAAATGTGCAAGTACAATAGAAAAGTTGATCTTGTGCTCTAAAATTTTTTCAATATCATTGCGAATATTTTTGTTCTTGATATATAAAACTAAAAATGACATTCCCATAAAAATCAATGATGCAATTATCCAAGTGATCAATACATAAATTATTGCTATGAAATTTAGTTTGGAAAATAAAATTATATTCGGTACTGAAAATAGGAGTCCCATGAAAAACAATGAATACCTATAATCAATTTCCATTTTATTGAATAGACTGATGCTGATGAGAAATGATGCTATGGTTATCAAACCCACGAGGATATAAAGTCCAGGTGTAATTAGAAAAACAGTCTTTGGATAAAATCCATTATCCACTAATGCACGAGTAGATGATCCAAGAAAAATGAATGGGATGATTGCATAGAATATTGAAATGGGATCAATATCCAACTTCTTGAACATCTTGATTATTGCAAGTACAAAAACTACTAAAATCAATGTGTATACTACCGTATTGAAAACTGTGTATCCAGAGAAAAAAGTAGTTTGTATGATATCTGGAAGAAAAGTGTCTACAGTAGCCATATTATCATCTGCATATTTTTTTATTCAACCCAAGGATGCATTTTAGGATGAAGAATAAACTTAATCACCCCATATGATACCTTTTAGGATGAAAAATAAATCTATTCATCCCTTTTAGGATACTTTTTAAGAACTTTTTTTACAAAGAACTCTTTTCCTATAAGGAAATTACTTGTTCTATGACCCATCGCCTTACAGCGTCTATGCTTTATTGCCTTCAATATGCCATCCACTGAATCGTTTCCCTTGGTATTGACTTCAGTGTATGCATCCCCTATTGATTTGAGGAAATGGGAATCGCTCGCACCTAAAGTTGCAAGTCTCTTTTCATAAGCTAAAGTTTCAGCCTGCTTGTTGGAGTATCCAAGAATATATCTGGCATTCTTTGTCTCCACTCCATCGACAACCAGATTCTTGTCAACTTTGCTGAAAAGTCCATGCCTATAAAATGAGAATGGGTGTGGCACAATTGCAAGTCCACCTGCATCATGTATCCTATCTACAGTTTCTACAGCAGACAATCCTTTAGGTATGATTTCATCTACACCTAATCCTAAAATATGGCCTTTGTCAGATGAAATCTCTATTGATGGAACTACAATGATGTCTCCACCATAAGACCTTGCAATTCTTGAACCTTTGATTTCATTATGATCACTGATTGCAATAGCATCTAAACCTTTCTTTTGAGCTTCTATCAGAATGTCAATCGGTTCTGAACGTGCATCTCCTGAATAAACACTATGAATATGTGGATCAAATTTCATTATTATTCCTCATTTATTGTAAATTTTAAAAAAGTATCTGAATCTTGAAATATTTTTTTCTATTGAACATCCTTGTCCTTTAGGTATTAATAATATTTAGTATTAATAATATAAAAGTTTTTAATAAATTATTGGATTTTTAAAAAAAAATTGCTCTGAAATAGATAAAAAAATTTCCAATATATTGTAAAAAAGTTACAGGAAAATAATAAAAAATCATAAAAAAGTTATGGGGAATAAGAAAAAAGTGACTGGAAATAGGAAAAAATGATAGAAAAGTTGTGGAGATGAGCATAAAAGTAACTTGAAAGGGAGTGATTGATATGTAAAATAAAAATATGAAATGATGGAAAAAATATAAAATTTTTAGAAAATTTTAGAATAATATAGAATAATTATAGAATAAAATAGGATAATTATAGAATAAAATAGGATAATTATAGAATAAAATAGGATAAAATAGAATAATTATAGAATAAAATTAAAAATGAATTATATAAGTAAAATATTAGAATAATATTATAATAATCATAATAATATTATTTTCTTAAATATTCCATGGATTTTACAAGCCCAACAGTACCAGTCATCATAACATCTCCACCTGGAGCTGCATGATAATAATCAAGATTTGTACCTTCTATCAAGGATCTTTTAGGACCTGCAACAATTACCTTTTCTATCTTTGATATGGGATTCAATGCAAATGCACCATGCCCTCCTTCATCGTGAACATCTTCATGCTTAATTGTGCCGTCAGCAAGGGCTATGACAAGTTCTTCAAGCCTTTCTGGAGTCAAATCTCTTGTGTGATGCTCGAATACCCCTTGTATTTTGCCGTCTTCAATGGAAGCAACAGTAGTATGTCCATTGCCTATATCCATAACAACAAAGCTATTAAGCTTTACGACCTCTTTATCGTAGCATACACCAGCAATTGATGCAAACTTGGTATCCATAATCACCGGTTTGAACTCAGGATTCTCTTTAGCTAATGATTTGATTACAGACTGCATTCTGGTGAAGTATTCGGGCACTTCTTCAGCTTCCATAGCAAACACTTCTGGTGGGAGAGGTTCCGGCAATTTCTCTTTGATCTTTTCAAATCTGAAGTCCCTATCACCCATATCCTCACTGTATCCATGATCTTGAACCGCTACGATAAGCTCATCAATATTCAATTCCAAGTCAAATGATGAAAATATGTCAATCAAATGATTTACATCTACATCACTTAGGGATATTTTAGTATAATTTGAATATTTTGGATCGTTTTCAAAAGAATTCTCTTCAGCCACTTCAAATCCATATGACTTGACTTGGTCAATATTGTCACGAATTGTTCTTGCTGCCAAATCTTCAAAAACAATCTTATATCCTTTTTCCATATGTTCAAGACATCTATCCTTAATCTTTCCTCCACCCATAATCACTCCATCAAAGTAAATGTCATTTTCACATTCGCTTATCATCTGACCAATGGTTAAATGAGGTGAAGGGATGACTAATTTCATTGAATTTTCAATCTCCTTTTCACTGTCATAGAGCAAGATGTCTTCTGTACCGGTTCCTACATCAATAGCTAAAATTTTCATATTTTTCTATTTGTTTTGAAAATATTTAAATTTTTTATATATTTAAAAAAGTTCCAAACCCAAAATAATGAAATTATATTGATACTTTAATGTACAAAAATGTACTACAAAGCTTTATATAGTACATTGAACATACTATTAGTACAAAATAAATGTACAAAATAAATGTATAATGTTTATTTAACTTACAGAAATGATTTATTAAAAATTTAAAAAGTGATAAAATGCAATACAGAATTGATTTAACTAATGATGAAGTACCAAGCAAATGGTATAATATTAACGCTGATTTACCTGTAGAACTTCCTGCTCCTAAAAATAGTGAAGGAAAAGATCAAATAGGCACATTACCTCAAATATTCGTAAACGAATGTCTTAATCAAGAGTTCGCTACTGATAGATACATATCTATTCCAAAAGAAGTAAGGGAACTCTACCAAAGATTAGGAAGACCTACTCCCTTATGTAGAGCAAGAGGATTGGAAGAAAAATTAAACACCCCTGCTAAGATTTATTATAAGCGAGAAGACACTTCTCCTACAGGATCTCACAAGTTGAACAGTGCAATAGCTCAAGCATACTATGCTAAAAAAGAGGGTATCGAAAGAATTACCACCGAAACCGGTGCAGGACAATGGGGTACTGCCTTATCCCTTGCAGCATCAATGATGGGAATCGACTGTACCGTTTATATGGTAAGGGTTTCATACGATCAAAAGCCATTCAGAAAAACAATCATGCAATTATATGATGGAGATGTCCATGCTTCTCCAAGTCAAAACACTGAAGTAGGTAGAAAAGTTCTTGCAGAACATCCAGACACTCCAGGTTCCCTTGGAATTGCAATTTCTGAAGCTGTAGAAGATGCTTTAACTGATGATAAAGTAAAATACACCTTAGGAAGTGTATTGAACCACGTTATCTTACATCAAACAACAATCGGTCAGGAAATTAAAGTGCAACTTGAAAAAGTTGAGGAAGAGCCTGATACAATGATTGCTTGTGTTGGTGGAGGAAGTAACTTCGGTGGATCATTGTTCCCATTCATCAAGGACAAGATCCAAGGTAATTCCGATACTGAATTCATTGCTGTAGAACCTTCTGCATGTCCTACATTGACCCAAGGAGAATACAGATACGACTTTGGTGATGAAGTGGGATTCACTCCTCTCTTGAAGATGTTTACATTAGGACACAACTTCGTTGCTCCTTCTGTACACGCTGGTGGACTCAGATACCATGGTATGAACACACAAGTATCCTTGCTTAGAAATTTAGGATACATCAATCCTGTAGCTGTTCATCAAAGAGATGTATTTGCAGCTGGTAAAATGTTTGCAATGTGCGAAGGAATCATTCCAGCACCTGAAACAAACCATGCGATCAAAGCAGCTATTGATGAAGCTAAAAAATGTAAGGAAACCGGCGAAGAGAAAACCATTGTCGTCAACTTCTCAGGACATGGACTCATGGACTTCAAAGGTTACGGAAGCTTTATGGATGGAACTATGGAAAACTCCAAATAATTCCATTCCTTATTTTTTATTGTTTTATCTCGATTTTATACAAACAAACTCAGTTATCGCTTAAATGTGATAACCTCTTTCCTCTTTTTTAATCCTTTTTAATTCATCAATATTTATCGTGTTTTTCATGTTTTTCTATTTGGATCAAATAGCTAATTTTTTCTATTTTTTACCTATATTTTACCTATATTCTACCTATATTTTCTCTATATTT
>JADLKP010000169.1 GCA_016838945.1 Methanobrevibacter sp. | reverse complement strand
TTTAAAGATTTTCAATCATTTTTATAAAAATTTTTATATACTCTTAATTATATAATATACTTATTCTTATTTAAATATCTTTAATCTATATTTGAATAATGTTTAAGTTTTATGGAATTATAATCCTTGAATTATGATTTTTTATGGAGGTAAATCTATGGCTAGTGAAGTTATTCCAAGTCAAATTTTTATTCTTTTATTAGTAATTATTTTGGCTATCGTAGTTATCATTGTTGTAATGCAATGGAAAAAAGTAAGTCAATCCAACAATACTTTAAAATTAATGGAAAAAGAAATTGAGCTTAAGAAAATAGCTATGGTTGAAAAGGATTTGGAAAATAAGCGCATTATGGAAAATCCAATTCAATTGCCTGCAGAACAGCAAGAGCAACTCACTCAAATCAGAGATTCCACTGCTGAAGTCATGAATAATGTGGGCTATTTGCATAGTGAAATCAATGAGCGTTTAGCACGTCTTGAAGCTCAAACCGAACTCAAAAAATTAGAAAAAATGCTTAAGGAAATTGAAGCAAAAGAGAAAAAGCTCAACAAATAGATGCTTTTCTTTGTGGAATTGATTTTCAAAATTGATTCTTGTTCGTTATTGGCATAATGAATATTTGTAATTTATTTATAATTTGTTTATAATTTGTTTATAATACTGAGGTTTTATTATGGATATTATTGAATTGATTGCTGTCATTATATTGGTTGCTGCAATTGTATTTTTGGTATACTATTACATTCAAACAGCTAATGATGGCAATATAAACATTAAAGAGGTTCTTAAGTTCTCACCTAAAAAGGATAATGTAAGTTCTCTCGTAGACGAAGAGATTCAGGAAAAGAAATCCGTAGGTGACAAGATCAAATATACTTTTAAGGATATCGATAAATCCTATACAAATACTACCGATGCATTTTCTAAAAGATTGGATTCCTTCTTGGATGAAAGAAGTGAAGAGCTAATCGAAAACTGGTCTTTAGTAACAACTGAAGATTTATCCACTTTAGAGGAAAGATGCACTGCTGCTTGTGATAGCATTGATGCATTAGAAAAAAGATTCTCTGAATTCACTAATGCAACCGATTCCAAAATCGAAGATCTTGATAAACGTCTCAAAGCGTTAGAAGAGGCAGAAAAAGAATTGGATGATGCAAAGGAAGTTGTTGAAGAAGTTGCAGAAGAATAATTATTTTATTCTTTTCTTTTTTCACTTCTTTTTACTTTTTTTATTACATTTCTAACTTATTTTATGCTTCTTATTACTTATTTTACTTATTCTATACTTATTTTATACTTATTTTATATTTTATTTTCCAGTCTAATTTTTAAAAATTATTACTTTTTACTATTCTATATATAAGTAAACCTATACCTTTATAAATATTAAGATTAATATATTAATAATATATCAAGTTTAATTTATAACTTTTAAAGGTAGTTTAATTTTAATTTAATTAGAGTTAAATGTACTTTAATAAATTTATAATGGTTAAGAAATTTGATAGAAACTAATGTAAAAAAATGTTAAAATGTTAAAATTGCTGGAGGTGTAAGATGAAAAATAAAAGAATAATTAGATTTAGCATCTTCTTTGTCTTGATCTTTCTTTTAGTCGGTTTAAATGCAGTTTCTGCAGCAGAAGATAATTCCGTATCTAATTTGACAGATAATTTAGAATTAACATCTGTTTCCGATTCTCAAGATACTATAAGCGATATCACATCTTCTGAAGATATCAGTCAGGAAGTTATCTCTGCAGATGATTCAGAAGAAGAGATCATTGATGCAACAGATGATGCAAATGAGCCTAAATCAGATTCAGGGACCAATAAAGTTCATACTGTAACACCTGAGAATTATTCTAAATATTTTGATTCAAAAGGTAATTTAAATAAATCATTAGTGAAAGCTAATGAAACCCTTAATTTATCTGGTAATTTTTTTAATAAGAATTTTATAATCAATATTCCGATTACTATTACAAGTACAGAGAATGACGCATTCTTGAAAAATTCACCGATTTTCTTTGTGAATATTTCAAACAAAAATTTCAAATATGATGCAGTTATTTCCAACTTGAAAATCGAATCAAACATTGCGAATATTTCTGCTGTTTGGATTATCTCATCAGACCATATAAAAATATTAAACAACGATATTTTTACCACTGGGCATAATGGATATCCAATTTCATTGGATCAGTTTACAACAGATTCAATTGTCAGCAGTAATAAGATTAGAACTATCATTCCGATTGATTCATCAGTAGTTAACCAAACAGATAATGTTTCTGATGCAAATTCTACAGATAACAACAGTTGGCAGCATTCAGGTATCAGTTTAAGGGATGCTCATAGGAATTCCATTATCAATAATGACATTACAGTTGAAAATTCCTACGGAATCTACCTATGTTATGGGGATGGCGTCTCTGACAACAACACTTTAGCTAACAATACCATTCGTGCAACCTCTGAACTTCCTTCATTCTGGGCAGGAGGTGTATATTTAACAGGTTCAGGAAATAAGGTTCTTGATAATACAATCATTGGACTTTATAGAGGTATAGATGCTGGAGGGCGTGGAAACAACATTATTGTAGGAAATAAAATCTATAACATCACTGGTTATGATGAAAGCTTAGGCTATGGTGGGGATTATGCTATTAAGAGTTCAGATGGATGTTTAATAGCCAATAACTCTATTTATAATGCAGACGTTAATCAAGCAGGAATTCTTGTAGCTTCAAATTGTGACGTATACGGCAATTACATACAAATCAATGCATCCGGTGATGGTATTAGAGTGGGAAACCCTGAAAAGGGAAGCAACTCTAAAGTCCACAACAACACTGTAGATTATCTGGACGGTGCTGGAGTTTCCATATATGGTGACCCTGTAGATGTTGAAATTTATGAGAACATAATCAATTCCTTATCCAATATCGGTGCAGCTCAAGGTACTGGTTTTGGTTTAGGTATTTATTCAGTGTACCAATCAAGATCTAAAAGGCCTGAAAATGTTTCCATATACAACAATACCATTTACACTTCAAACAATTATGCAATAAACATTGCACAATTGTCTACTGTACTTTGGTTATGTGAAAACAATGAAATCTTCGAAAAGGGCATTATATTCCCAATGTCTTCATCATATATTCCTTCTTACGGTGAAGGAAATGTTTATGAAGTCACTGATAGCAATTATGATACCTATTTCGGTTCAGATGGATTGAAAGACATTGTACAGGATGGGGATGTGTTAATTTTCACAGGAAAATTCACTCCTAAAGGAAAATTAACCTTAGACAAATCCGTAAGCATTATTGCAGATAAGGCAACCTTATACAATACAACAGTATTCATCAATGCTCCTAACTGTAAAGTGGAAAACTTCACAATAGATAACAACGGCCGAACTGATGATAATTGTAACCTTTGGGGCATTTATGTATTTGAAGCGGATAATGCGATCATAACTGGAAATAAAATCAAGATTTGGGATAAGAATACCTCTTATGGTATTTATTTATGCGATTCGTATAACGATACAGTTACAAACAATCAAATTACTTGTGAAGGTAAGAATTTGGTCTTCGGATTGCTTAACTATGAAGTCTATAACACAACCTTCAGGAACAATAAGATTAAGGTTGTAGGTACTGATGAGATATATCAATACTTTGACAGTATCTGCATAGATGGACAACGCAGTATTGGAGAGCTTACAAAGACTTACGGGGTGATCTTTGACTTTTCATCAGACAATAAGTTCTTGAAGAATACTATAAATGTCACATCTAATATCAGGACTTATCAAAAGGCATATAATCCTTCTGTGAATATTCTCATAGGTCTCTATATCTATTATGAGTCTAATAGAAACCTAATTGAAGGAAATAAGATTTATGTAAAAGGACATGATCCTTTCCTTTATGGAATGGGTATTTCAGGGGATGACACAAGTAAATCTGTAACCCAAGCATGGAACAATACCCTCAAGAACAATTATATCAATGTAAGGGCGGATTATTTCGCTACTGGTATCATATTAAGACATAACTCTATGAATACCAACATCAAAAACAACACTTTGGACCTTCATTCTCTAAACTATACCTATGGTTTGACTTTAGAGATTTCAGGTGGAGCGGACATAGAAGATAATACCTTTAAACTTACTGGTAGAGCTGGTATTTATGCTACCGAAGGTTATTCCACTTGGAATAATAAAATCAGCAAGAACAAGTATTATGTAAATGGAAGTTTCAGTGAGATAGGTCTTTATGCATCTTCTGGAAACAATATTTCTGATAATGACATATACATTTTAAGCAGTCAGAAATATGATCCTTTCATAGGTCCTGAACACCCTGATTCCGTTTCATTGATTCCTACTGGAATATTATTGGAAAAGAATTCCAATAATAATATTATTTCAAACAATAGAATCCGTACCAATGGTAATGCAGCTATCACCATAAGAAACTCTTATGGAAATACTGTCTCCCATAATAAATTATATTCTAAAAATGGTGGGGGAGATGCTGCAGTGGATGACAATACTGGCAGAAATAATATCTTTGGAAATACAGGTTCCAAATTCAAGGACCCATTTGAAAATTCCAATGGAAGTTCAGGAGGCAATGTCAAAGGTGGAGACAATCCTAACAAAGGTAGCTCTGCCCGTTCCGGCAATGATGCATCCAGTGGAGCAAGTTCCTTTGGTAATCTTGCATCTAATTTGCTTGCAAATGCATTATCTTCTGCAAGTGAAGGTGTTGGGGATGCTGGATCTGGGGGAGTAGGTGAAGACCTTGTTGCTAGTGAATTGGAAGAAGTTGCTTCCAAATCCATTTCAAATAGTGCATATGTTCCTATGGCTGCATTAGCGCTTATATTGATTTTCTGTTTCAGTTTCTTAAACTCAAGAGACGAAGAGGATGAAGAATAATTCAATTATTCTTCTTTATTTTTTATTAGAAAAACAGATAAAATTAATTTTTTTTAAATTACTTTTTTTTATTTTTTTATTAAATTTTATTAATCTATATTTATATTTAGTAAAATTTATATTATTATAGAATTATAAATATAAATGTATAAAT
>JADLKP010000168.1 GCA_016838945.1 Methanobrevibacter sp. | reverse complement strand
TGAAATAAAAATAAATTAAAATAGAATAATATTAAATTAAATAGACTAAAATAAAATAAAAAAAGAAAAAGAAGAAAAATTAATTAAAATCTTGATGGTATGCTTCTGTATCTTCTACTCCATTGGTCCAATGCTTATCGTTTTGAGTATCGATAGATTCATTATTACCATGTAGACGATCTATATGGTGAATACCATTTGCATCATCATATTCCCTAATATAATCAGCATCTTGTCCAGACCAATAGTAACCTTCAGGTACATTGCTTGAAGAGCCAGATTGACCTGTACCGGTACTATCTAAAGTGGTAGTTCCACTGGAATTAGTTGTAGTGTTTACAGCACTTTGATTGGAATCATTGAATGTTTCTGTAGTATTTGTTTCTTCATTGAAATAATTATATCTAGCAGAAGCAATCATATGCTCCAATATCTCAGGATCTTTACAAATGATCAAGATATTGTCATGAGTGACATAGTTTCCAATGAATGCCATATAAGTATCGTTCTCTTCATTGTGCCAAATTGTCTGATTGCCTAATGTTTCCTGAACTGAATTTGCAGCAAATTCGTTTCGGATATACTCCAATTCAACAGCTGCAACCTGATTTCCTTCTTCACTATTGAAATACATCACAATTAAATCATGTTTAGTATCATTTATAAGATGAATCCCACCATTAACTACTGTATTTGTAGATTCATCACTTACTGGTACTTCAATACTAGATGTGTTTGTCAATCCCACTCTGTTGTAATGAACTGAATCATCAAAATTCAATAAAAAGAATGAACAGGACAAAACCACAGCAATTACTAGCAAAACCAATAATATACGTCTTAAATCCACATAAACCTCCCCATTAACTAATTTTTTAAAAACCAGTAATAATTTAGTTTATTATAATTATTAATTTAATTTAAATTATTTATAAACTTAACTTAAAAAATAGCTAAAATTAGGGCAAAAATAGATAAAAATAAGTTAAACTAGATAAAAATTAAGTAAATTAGATTAAAATGAATAAAAAATAGAATAATAAAAATAAGAAAAATAAAAAAAAGATAAAAATAAAGTAAAAATAGAATAAGAAAAATAAAGTAAAAATAGAATAAGAAAAATAAGAAAAATAAAAATAGAAAAAATAGATAAAATCTAAGAAGACCTATCTATTACGAAATCTGCTAAAGCAATTAACATGCTTTTAGCTTCACTGTCAGGTAATATTTCAAGTACTTTCTTAGCACCATCAACGTTTTCTAAAGCGAGATTGTGAGCATATTCAATGGAGCCATATTTATTGAATAAATCAATAGCTTCATCAATATTCGCTTGTGAAGAATTCTCTTCTTTTAAGATTTCTAGCAATCTTTCATGATCTTCCCCTTCAGATTCCGCCAATGCCTTTACAACCATGAGAGTCATTTTACCTTTGGCAATGTCACTGCCTACAGGTTTGCCAAGGTCCTTTTCATCACTGACGACATCCAAATAGTCATCTTGGATTTGGAAAGCGGTACCAATCATACGACCATATTCATATAATGCATTGACAGTTTCGTCATCTGCTCCACCCATAATAGCTCCTGCTTTGGTTGCAGCTGCAATAAGTGCACCGGTTTTCTTAAAGATCATTTCAGAGTACTCGTCTTCCTTGACATCGAAGTTTCCTTCAAAATTCATATCGGAAGCTTGTCCTTCACAGATCTTTACACATGCATCTGCTACGGTAGCCAATGCATCTGCAACGTTTTCAGGATGAGCGTCTTCTTCCTTGGATGAAATTACCATTTCAAATGCCTTTGAGAATAGGGTATCTCCTGCTAAAATAGCTACAGGTTCATCCCATACCTTATGTACTGAAGGCATTCCTCTTCTCATGTCATCATCATCCATGATATCATCATGAATAAGTGAAAAAGTATGAATAAGCTCTAAAGCAGCAGCAGTTTTAAGTGCATCTTCCTTTTTTCCTCCAACTGCTTCTGCAGAAATTAAAGTAAGTGCTGGTCTGAGCATTTTTCCGCCAGCTCTGGTTAAATAAATACAAGCGTCCTGTAAATTCTGTGGTTCAATAGAACTAAGGTTTTCTTCAATGGTTTTTACAACATCTTGAGAATATTGTTTTAAGACATCAGTAACATCAGACATAATTATTCCTCTACACTAATATATATTAAAACTTGATTAAATACTTAATTGCAATTTAAATAATAATGATTAATTTTTATAAAGAAACTCAATTAATAAGGGCAAAGAGTTAAATAAATTAACTAATGGCCATTAAATACTTGAGCTTGAGCATTTCTTAAAATGTGAATATTGTTTCCTATTCTGTATCCTTCCTCTTCTGCAAGTTCCCCATAAGCAACCAACATTTCCAACTCACCGTGAGCAGGTATGATGTGCTTAGGTCTGAGCATTCTTAGGAAATCCCTATGGTCTTCACGACCTGCGTGTCCTGAAACGTGTGCATTTGCATAAATCCTTGCACCATTGGATTTCAATTTAGACTCAAGAATATGCCTGTTTGCAGCATTGGTTGGATTTGGAATGATAGGTGCAGAGAAAATTACATTATCCCCTCTCTTGACATTGAATGGGGTTCTTCCACTTGCGATTCTTGGAAGCAATGCATCAGGTTCACCTTGGTGACCAGTGGTTACAAGCAAGAACTTGTCCCTATCATCTTCAGCTTTCATAAGTGCCTTGTTTACAGCTTTTGGAGATCCATAAACATAAGCGTTTGAAGGCAATTTCAAAATTCCCAAGTTTTGTGCTATGCCACAGAACCTTTCCATGGAACGTCCTAACAAGAGAATTTCCCTATCACTGTCCTTCGCAATGTCGGCAATGGTTTGAATCCTTTCAATATGTGATGAGAAAGTAGTGACGATCATACCTTCTTTCGCCTTTAAAGGTTCTCTCATCAAGTCTTCCAAGATGATTCTTGCTACCTTTTCAGAGTAGGTTCTTGTCTCGGTATAATTGATTGCATTGGTAGTCTCTACGATAAGAGCCAATACACCTTTCCTACCTAATTCCCTAAGCCTGTTGTAATCCGGTGGCGGGGAGACCTTTTGGTGATTGTCAAACTTAAAGTCCAAAGCATAAACGATAATTCCTTCATTTGTATGCAATACAGGGAACACTGCTTGAGGAATACTGTGAGTGGACTGTACAAACTCTAAGGTAATGTCCTTGGACAACTTGATCTTGCTTCCAGGATTAAGCGGCCTGATAGGATTGTTTACCTTGAATTTACGTTCCCCCTTAATTTGTTTTTCAATGAGTGCAGTAGTATATGGAGTACCGATGATCGGTGCATCATATCTGTGAGCCAATTTAGCCACAGCACCTATGTGGTCCAAGTGACCGTGTGAAAAGACTATTCCTTTTACCTTTCCATCCACATCCTTCATGATGGTGTCATCAGGAATAATTCCCCTTTCGATTAAATCCAAACTATGCATTCTGTCTATATCTGTATCTTCGTGAATACTGATTCTGTCTAAGTGGATACCCATATCAAATATGACCACATCTTCTCCTACTTTAACTGCAGTCATATTCTTTCCTACTTCTTCATATCCACCAATTGCAATAACTTCTACAGTCATTTACATCCTCCTTTTTGTTTTTTCCGTAAAATAATGAGTGTAAAATATTTATTTTGAATAATATTTTGAAATTTTTATTTCTAATAATAAAGTGCAAAATATCCTAAATACATAAAAATAAAAGTAAAAACTCTTAAATTAAAAAATAGAATTATCTCCTTGCATAATCTTTAGTATCAAAGCCTCTTGATTCGAGCCAATCCTTAGTTTCTCCTTTTATTACTAGACTTGAATTCTTAAGCTCTTCAATATTGGAAGCCCCAACTAAAAACATAGCGATTCTTAAGGATTCATTGAACCTTTCAACCATTTGGACTAAAGCTTCTTGTCCTTCATAAGCTCCCTTAAGTGCAGGAAGTGCCATACCAACAGCATCTGCACCTAATGCAATGGCCTTTGCAGCATCTAAACCTGAACGAATGCCTCCAGAAGATATCACTGGAATATCAACGGAATTGACAACTTCCGCAGTGCTTACAGCTGTAGGAATTCCCCAATCCCAGAACAATTCACCCATATAACGGTCATCTGCACGGTAAGTTTCAACAGCTGCCCAACTGGTTCCTCCAGCACCTTCCACATCAATAAAGCTCACTCCTGCCTTTTCCAAAGTTTTTGCATCTTCAGCAGAAATACCTGTACCTGTTTCCTTTGCCATAACAGGAACCTTTACGCTTTTGCAGATGTCAGCTATTGAATCAATATAGCCTCTTGCATCAAGATCACCTTCAGGTTGAATCGCTTCCTGTAAAGGGTTTAAATGAATTGCTAAAATATCACTGTCCAATATTTCAACTGCTTTCTCCGCCAAATCAGATTGTGGTGCTCCAATATTACCTAAAACAAGTGCTGATGGAGCATATTCTCTCACAACATCATAAGTGTCTCTCAATTCTGGATTAACAATAGCTGCCCTTTGACTTCCTAATCCTAAACCAATCTGCTTGTCTTCTGCAACAGTGGCCAATTCCTTATTGATGTCCTTTGCAGCAGGATGCCCTCCAGTAATAGCTGTAATGAATAATGGAGATTCCAGTTTCTTTCCAAAAACTTCAGTTGAAATATCAATTTCTTCCTTATGAACTTCAGGCAAAGCCCTATGAACGAGTTCAATGTCTTCAAAGCCTGTAGTCTTATCCTTATAATTGACATCATAATTTTTACAAATTAATAAATGTTCTAATTTTCTATCTGAAATCATTGTTTCCACTTTTCTATTCAATTATAATATAAATAATTAATAAGTTTAAAATTATTTTAGAATAATTTCATCGTTAGAACCTAAAAAAGCAAGCATAATAAATGTTTTATAGAAAACCCAAATAATTAACTGTTTTTAAATAGCAAACCTTATGATTGTTTATATCAATATAAACTAATCCATCTAAAATTCTTTAAAATAGAAATTAAATTTAACAAAGCCCTTATAAAAATTAGTTAAATAAAATATCTTACGTGTTTAATTAGGTCCCGAATGAATTTAAAAATATTAAAACTTGACTTATATTGATTTTAATATTTTAAATTCCAAAAT
>JADLKP010000167.1 GCA_016838945.1 Methanobrevibacter sp. | reverse complement strand
TTAAATTATAATTCCATTAATATATTATAATCTATTAGTATATTATAATTTCCATGAATTCAGTTAATCCTAATTATTAATATTAATTGTATTTAACCAATGAAATCAATTCCTCATTCAATAGCTTATGGAAATCTATACAAGTTTCTCTTGTATACAAATCAGTGCAATACTCCACACCTGTAAGGACTTCACCATTCTCATCTTCAAGTATTGCAATCGCAACTCTCATTTTGGCGATGTCCTTTTCTCTAGGCAAGTCAATAACTTCCGGATTAAAGTCTTTCAATCCATCTGAATTACGCAATGAACCTAAATAGTTTACAAATAAGGTATCTGTAGTGAATGACTCATAATTCTCACATAGGTATTCATAGCTTCCATTTGCAATGCCGTTGATTACCTGTTTCTTGATTTCTTCTAAAAGGTCATCATCATTATCAAAGTCTTCAATGTTTATTCCCACTGGAAAACTCTTGATTAAACATCCGACGGTATCGTCATAGATATGATTGTTACGATTGTTGTAAACCCAGTTGACCAAGACCTTATTTGAATCTGCATGAATGCTTTGAGCTTTAAGGGCAGCTGCTACAGCGAGAACATTTCTGGATGTTTTGAAGTGTTCTTCTGCCTTTTCAAGGTCTTCTACATAGATTCCAATTGGCCATATTCCAGTGATTGTCATGCCATAGCCATCCTGTGTCAGGTCACTTTTTGGAACCAAGGTCCAATCAGACAATTGCCCATAATTGTCAAAGTAGTATTCTTTTGCCTTCAGATAGTCTGGGCTGTCTTTAAGTTCCTCGGTTTCCTTAAGGAAAGTGAAGTAATAATCGTTGAATTCCACCTCCTCTCCATTATAAATGGCTATGATTTCATTCAGTAGGATATTAGATGAGGTTCCATCAATTATCAAATGATGGATGTCTATAAATAGGTAAACGCTTTTTTCTGTTTTGAATATTTTAAATCTTGCAAGAGGGCCTCCAAAGATTTCAAAGGTGTCTACTAAATTAGGGATGATTTCGTTTAAGCTATCTTCATCCATTTCTTCTAGCACCACATCATCTAAAATTCCTTCTTGGCAATATTGTAGGATTTCTCCATCATCACCTTTCTTAAAGCTGACTGAAAGTGAAGGATGCTTGTCAACCACGGTTTGAACTGCAGATTTAAGTTTTTTTGCATCCACATTTCCTAAGGAAAACATCGTTGGTATGTTCCAGACAGTTGAGTTGAAATCACAGGATTGGTCTTTAATCAATCTTGATTGGAAAGGGGTGAGTCCATGCTCCCTATTCATCTCTCTGATTTCCTCATCATTCAAGTCCTCTTTATTAACATCCCCTTTGGAAATGATCATTTCAGCAATTCTTTTAACTGTTTGCCCTTTAAATATTTCCATAGCTGACAATTCAGTGACATCCAAGTAATCGAGAAGTTCCATTGTGAGGATGGAATTTCCTCCTAAATCATAAAAGTTATCGTTGATGCTTATTTCATTTATATCCAAATTGAGAACATTTGCAAATCCTTCACATAAAGCAAATTCTATTGGGGAACTTGGCTTTTCAAATTCTCCTTTATGCACACTTACATCTATTTCAGGAAGAGAGCTGCGATCCACTTTGCCGTTGATGTTTCTAGGGATTGCATCCAATTCTCTAAAAATGGATGGAATCATATATTCTGCTAATTTTTGACTTATTTCATCTTTTAAATCTGAGATAAACTTCATTTCATCATCAACAGGTGATTCCAGAACATAGAAGCAGCAAAGGTTGTCTCCACCATTGATGTTTCTTAGGACACATACGGTTTCTGAGATGTTATTGTTTTGAAGCAATACCCTTTCGATTTCCCCTAATTCAACACGATAACCATTAAGCTTAACCATATAGTCGTTTCTTCCATGGAATGTTAACCAACCGTCTTCAGTCCATGCCATCAAGTCTCCGGTTTTAAACATTCTTGCCCTATCATCTTCAACCAATTCATTAGGATTTAATGAATTGTCATCTTTTGCAAGTTCAGTTAAGAATTCTTTTGGGTCATTGATAAATTTGGATTCTGTCTGTTCAGGAAGATTTAAGTATTCCAACGCAAGGGAATCTCCAATAAGGCATAATTCACCTACTACTCCAGGTTCACAGACTAGATTTTCATCTTCATCAAGTAATATAGCATTCCAGAAATCAATAGGTCTTCCTAATAATTTTGGATCATTATCGTTTTTAACTTCCTGATAAGTTACAAAAGGAGCTTCAGAGCAACCGTAATTTTCAATAGTGATATAATCCCTTTCGGTAATGCCATAAAGTTTTTCCCCACCTGTCCAAACGCAATTGAGATTCAAATCATCATAGGTCTTTGCAATGTAAGTCAAGACCTTTGGAGGCATAAACATGCTGGTGATGTTATTCTCTTGTATTATTTCATATATTTTAGAGAGATTAAGTCTTTCAGTCTCATCAATCATATAAACGCTGCCTCCATGGACCATTGGGGTTAAAAGGTCGCAAAATACAACGGTAAATGAGAATCCTGCCATACAAGCAGTTCTATCATCGCTAGAAAATTCATATATGTCTTGCCACTGGCTCATTAGGCAGCGATTGAAAAATCTTTGTGTATGGAGTACGCCCTTGGATACGCCGGTGGAACCTGAAGTATATAATATTGCTCCTTCATTATCGATTTTGGATAGGTTAATATCTTCTTCAGTGGCTTCTTGGCTATTTAAGATATCCTCAATATTAAAGACTGCGCCTTCAATACTAGAAGTGTCCATTTCTGATGAGGATATTACAAACATGCAATTGGAATCATTTATGATGTGATTTTTTCTTGCAATTGGGAATCCTGGATCGATGTTTATAAAACAGCACCCTGCTTTAAAAATACCTAAAAGAGTTGGGAGAAATATTTTTCTGCGGGGAAACATCACTGCAATCCTTTCACCATTTCCTCCAGCAGAAATGTTCTTTTCTATATCAATTCCTTGGCCTTTACAGTAATTTAAAATGAAATTGGCGATTTTTGTAGAGATTTTGTCTAATTCATCAAAAGTATAAGTTCCCTCTTTATCAATTATAGCTATTTTATCTGGAAACTTTCCAACAGATTCATAAAATAATTCAATAATGGTTTTCATACATATCACGACTAAAACGATTTTAATTATTTCAAACTTTTCCAAAATTTTCCCTTTAAATCGCACTAAAAATGAAAATTAGCTTATCGATTGAGTTATATCTAATATTCTTTATATAGTCCTAATATATAATCTTTTGTTAAAATTGAATTATCTTTCGTAGAAGTTAAATCTATTAAGGAATATGTTCTATTTATTGGAAAACTCGTTGTTTTATAAAAAACCTTTATATACTACTTTTAAAATAAATAATATTGATTTTTTGGAAGGCCTTTTTTGTTTAAAATTTTTGTGATATCTAGTCTTGATTATAATTAAAAGTTTACAATTAATTTTTCAATCAGTTTTAATAATTTAATTTTAATCGAGTGATCTTAATTGATTTTAATTGAGTAATCTTAATCATGTTTTATTAAAGGGGTATGTATTATGGAAAAAATAGAGAAATATGTGTTAATTGCATCTTTTATCACTTCATTTTCAACTTTATTTTTGCTTAATGGTTCATCTCTTGCAACACCAAGCATTGGTAGAGAATTTCTTATGAACAATGTAACGCAAAACTGGATTATTACAACTGTTTCAATCTTCATTTCCGCAACCACCATTCCTGCGGGGCAAATTTGCAGTAAGTATGGCTGTAAAAAGATATTTGCCGCTGGTGGAGTAATATTCATATTGGGTTTGATCTTATGTTGTATTTCAGTATCTGCCCATATGTTTTTAGCATCCAGTGCAATAATGGGAATCGGATATTCATTATATCTTGTTGCAGAAACTGCCATTATAGTTTTAGCTATTGATAAGGAAAATCGTGGAAAATCCTTTGGTATGGTTATCGTCGGATCTTACTTAGGTTGCATTGCGGCACCGCTTCTTGGAGGATTTTTAATCAATAACTTTGGATGGAGAACTCTTTATTATGTGGTAATGCCATTGGTACTATTGTGCATTTTCATCACACTCACTAAAATTGACACTGAATGGGTAACCAATGAAAATGACAAGTTGGATATAGTGGGCTGCTTATTATATGTCTTAGGCATTATGCTATTCGTATACGGATTTTCAGATTTGCTTTCATTTGTTGGTAAGGCATCTGTTGTTATGGGTGTTCTTGTTCTCGTTTTATTTGGAATTTACGAGTATAAAACTGAACTTCCGGTATTTAAAATCAGATTGTTTAAGAATAAGACATTTGCATCCTATAACTTCACAGGATTCTTTGAATTCTTTGCAATTGCGGTGTTTGATGTCTCATTCAATTACTATTTCCAATATGCAAAAGGATGGGATCCTCAACTTACAGGTATGGTATTGATCATTTCACCAATCATATTGGCATTGATGTCACCTATTTCCGGAAGGCTTTCAGATAAGTTCCATCCCCAAAAGATTGCTACAATCGGCCTGCTTGTCATGTTGACTTCAATAGTAAGCATTATATTCTTAAGGGTAAACGCTCCGGTATACTTTGTTGCAGGTGCAATGGCTTTAATTGCTTTTGGAACTTCACTTTTCTCTGTTCCAAATACAAATGCTGTCATGAGTTCCATTGACGAGGAAAATGCTCCATATGCATCAGCTACACAACTTACCTTAAGGTCTTGTGGTCAAACATTAAGTTATGGTCTTTTGACTTTGATATGTTCCTTTGTTATGGGAGCATTGCCGTTGTCTACAGAATATGCAGGATTATTCGTAAATTCATTGAATATCATTGCAATGATTTGTACTGTATTGTGTATTGTAGCGATTGTATTTTCAATAAGGGGAATAAGATCACAGAATGCTGTGGCCTAAATTCCTTATCCTTTTCTTTTATTTTTTTTTAATAATCCTAATTTTATTTCTTTTTTTTAGAGGTTTTTTATTAATTATTCTTTTTCTTTTTACATATTTTCTTTATTTAATATTTCTCTTTCTTTTTACATATTTTTTTTAATTAATATTTCTCTTTCTTTTGCTTTGATTGGACTGTTTTTTAACTTATTTTTATTAATA
>JADLKP010000166.1 GCA_016838945.1 Methanobrevibacter sp. | reverse complement strand
AAATTAATAATAAATTTTTAAAATATGGAAATAACTAAAAAATAAAAAAGTTTAAAATATGGAAACAGCTAAAAAATAAAAAAGTTTAAGATAAGGAAATAGGCAACAATAAAAAAAGAAAAAAAATATTAAAGTTTAAAATATAATCTTAAACAACTTTCTAAACTTCAAGGCAAGACGTGGAGATATTTTAAGAAATACCTTTAAAACATCTTTTAAGTCCATATTCCTATAATCAAGCCCTACGAAAGCATGAACGATTTGGTTCAAATCATCATCATTTAATGAAAGGAATAGCTCACGGGCAATCTTCAATTTAGGAATTGCCCCTTGAGTGTGTTTATCATATAAAACTGCATATTCTTCCAATCTTTTTTTAGAATAGTCCTTTTCTTTGATTGATTTAGCTGCAACTTGACCTGCAGTCATACCTCCAAGCATTCCCAAAATGATTCCCCCACCAGTAATTGGGTCAACTTGACCTGCAGCATCTCCGCATACTAAAAAATTATCATCATAAATTCTTTCAATCAAACCGCCGATAGGATCTCCGCCAACATTGATTTCAACTGCTTTAGCATTACTTAAGGGAGGATATGAATCAATGAACTCATTCAAATAATCAATAGCTGGTTTTTTGCTTCTTGAAGAAATGGCTATGCCAACATTGGCTATGTCATCTCCCTTAGGAAATACCCATGCATAGCCCCCATTTGCAAAAGCGCCTAAATGAAGTTCAATCAAGTCCATTCTCTCACAATCCACTCCAACCATTTCATATTGAACTCCAGACATCATATCATTCAGATTAGTGGTGGAATTGATGCCCAATGCCTTGGCAATACGTGATTCCGGACCGTCTGCAGCAATTACTATGCGAGCTTTGATCTCAATGATTTCACCTATATGCTCACAATCAACAATGAAAAAGGAACCTTCATCATCCGCACCTCTCATTATTGATTTAGCCAAGGTTTTAACCATTATCTTAGCACCGGCTCTTGCCGCATCCATTGCCATATACTTATCGAATAC
Organism: Methanobrevibacter sp.; assembly: GCA_016838945.1. Classification (GTDB taxonomy): domain Archaea; phylum Methanobacteriota; class Methanobacteria; order Methanobacteriales; family Methanobacteriaceae; genus Methanobrevibacter. Next base: position 4,135 of record JADLKP010000166.1, on the reverse strand, counting down.
CTTACGTTCAATAATATATCCCTTTTCAGGCAAAACGGTCTCATCAAGAGATAATCTGGTCCTATCCGGTGCAATTATGGTTCCTCCATTGATCCTTTGAACAGCCCATTGAGGATCAGCTTCAATCCCTAACCATTTGAGTCCATGGTCATAAATGCCCTCAGCACATCTTTTAGGAGTTCCTATTTCTGATTTCTTATCTATCAGGATTACTTCAGCCCCCCCTAAAGCAGCATGCTTACTGGCTGCAGAACCCGCAGGACCTGCACCAATTACCAAAACATCAGTTTCAATCATATTATCATCTTATTTAATTATATCACATCATGCATATTGTAAAATTAATTCATAATTAAGACTCATCATATTAAATATAATTAAAAGACATTAATTTAAAAAATTCATATTGAATGCCTTACTAAATTGTATGTTTAAACTATTTCTTATATTTTTTGAGACTGTAAAATTTTATAGGCTTTTTTTAAAAATAAATAAAATTTATTTAGTTTTAGAAGCTATAATAACCTCCTTTATGCTATGTGGAGGTAGTTCAATCCTATAGTCTAAAACCTTAAGCAAAGCCTCAGTACCTTTTCTTCCACTAGATGATAATTCATAAGTGTTTTTAGGAATGAAAATGTATCCTCCAGTTCTTAATCTTGAAAAGATATCTAAAAGATTCTTTACCTTTTCATCCCCATCCTTATCCATAAGACTTTTATTTAAATTGACAATGATAAAATCAAACTTGCCTGTCACCTCATCAATTTGATCTGAATTTACTTGCAGAATATTGATTCCATCAACAAATTGATCTGTTGCGAAAAGACCTGTTCCATATTTTTCAGACTCTTCAACCAATGGCATGATTTCATTTAAATAAGTCTCATCATCTTTTAATTCAAATTCAGGAGCATCCTCACTTAAAATAAGTGAAAAAGCATTTCTTTCAATAGTTCTTAAGAAGTTTAGATCCATTTCAAGTTCTGACAATTTCTCATGAACCAAAAATACTGTTCCACCACTTGTTTCCACATCTTTTGTTTTTGGGAAGAATATCTCATCCATATTGATGCTGGATAAAGATGTACTGTGATAAGCCTCCAATTTAGTGCTTAAACGTGCCATAGGAGAAGAACGAGCAATAATGTCCTTTGGAACAATGAAGAACTTTAAGGTACCGTATGCATACAATTCATATTTTCTCTTCAATTCTTCATAGAAGCGTTCAGGTTTCAAATAGGAATCTAATATACTGTCAGTTTCATGCTGGCCGGAAATCCTGTCTACAAAATCAGCAGGCATGTCTCCACCCATTGGACGGCAGTTAACCTCAATCAATACAGGCCCCTTTTCATCAATCATATACTCACCATGAACAGGACCATACTGAATTCCTAAAGCCTTAGCTACATCATATGCATATTCAACCATTTCAGCTTCACCGAGGCCTAATTCATTGACAGTCTCGCAGGAATCATAAACCATAGCCCCCACAGAGGTTTTGACCTTATTGTATTTCCAAACCATGGTAACACGAGGAATGCCCTTATGAGAAACAGTATTTACAATATATTCAACACCATTGATTTTCTCCTGAATCAAAAGTTCCTCTAGATCATCTCCAAAACGGTTAACCCCTTCAAACAAGTAATTGACTGTATCTATCATCTCTTGACGGTTCAAACAAATACGTACACTTGCAGAACCTGCACTGTAAGTAGGCTTTAAAACTACTTCATCTAATCCTTCCTCATCATAAAAGTCCAATGCCTCTTCCAAAGAGTGAATGACTTTTCCCTTAATTGAACGAAGGCCGCATTCAGCAATTCTCTCCTGCATCTTATCCTTTAATGTCATTGCATCAAGATTATCAATGTGATTTCCTAAAAGACCTAAGTCATGCGCTAATCTAGTTGCTAAAATTACTCCCTGTTCACTTGCTGGAATAACTAAAAGAGGATCATATTTTCTTACATCCTCAATGGTCTCCTCATAGGTATCCTGTTCATAAATCATGTCAAAATCATAAGGAACCTTCTCATATCCCTCATGAATATGTTCATTATATATTTCCCCATCTTCAGTTTCTGAAGCCTTCAATTCCAATACAATAGGATTATATCCTCTATTTATTATATCCTCAACAAAATTTTTTCCAGTGGATGTGCAATGAACTAAAATAATATTCCTCATTTTATCCCCCCCATAGGATTTAATTAAAATTTAAAAATTCTCATTTAATGCAAATATCAATAGCTAAAATAAAAATAATATAAAAGATTGAAAATTTAAAATGAATAATTGAAGTTATTTGGCTTTAGAAGCAATAATAACCTCTTTAACATAATAGGGTGGAAGTTCAATCTTATAATCCAAAACCTTAAGCAAAGCTTCCAGACCTTTTCTTCCACTCAATGCAAATTGATAAGTGTTTTTAGGAATGAAAATCATTCCACCGGTTCTGAGCTTTGAAAAGATGTTCAAAATGGTGTTGACCTTTTCTTCCTCACTTTTATCAATAAGACTCTTATTTAAGTTGATGATGATTGAATCGAATTTGCCCCCTACCTCATCTATTTGCTCATGACCTATTTGCAAAATACTAATATCATCTACAAATTGATCTGTTACAAAAAGGCAGGTTCCATATTTTTCAGATTCTTCAACCAAAGGTCTGATATCACTTAAATATTTTTCATCATCTATTTCTGGAACTTCCAATGAATCGTCAGAAAGAATTAATGAAAATGCGTTTCTCTCAACCGCCTTTAAAAAGGTTAAATTGTTCTCGATTTCTGCCAAATCCTTATGAACTAAAAATACGACTCCTGCAGTAGAGTTTACATCTTTGGTTTTCTGATAAAATATGCCTCCTAGACTAATGGTATTCAATGATGTGCTAAAATAAGCCTTTAATCTGCTGCTTATGCTCGCCATTGGGGAAGAACGAGCAATCATATTATTAGGAACAATGAAGAACTTTAAGGTACCGTATGCATACAATTCATATTTCCTCTTCAATTCTTCATAAAAACGTTCAGGTTTCAGATAAGCATCCAAAATACTATCAGTTTCATGTTGGCCAGAGATTATATCAAGGAAGTCTGCAGGCATGTTTCCACCACCAGGACAGCAGTTTGCCTCAATCAATACAGGCCCATCTTCATCCACCATATACTTCCCGGAAACAGAACCATATTGAACTCCTAAAGCCTTAGCTACATCATATGCATATTCCACAAGTTCAGATTCACCGAGATCCAATTCATTGACAGTCACACAGGACTCATAAATCTCATCTCCTTGAGAGTTTTTGACCTTATTGAATTTCCAAACTAAAGTAACACGAGGAATACCCTTATGAGAGACAGTGTTGACAACATATTCTACACCTTTAGCCTTCTCTTGAATCAATAGCTTATCAACCATGTTTTCATAAGGATTGACGCTATCTAAGATATTAGTTATCTCTCCAATCATCTCATTTCTATTACTGCAAAAACGGATATTTGTAGAACCATCACCATAATTAGGTTTTATGACCACTTCTTCCAATCCTTCATTATCATAAAATGCCATTGCCCCCTTCAAGTTATTAACGACTTTTCCTTTAAGTGAACGAAGACCATATTCAGCAATTCTTTCCTGCATTTTAGCCTTATCAGTCATAGCTTCAAGGTTTTCAACTGAATTACCTAAGAGACCTAAGTCTTCAGATAATTTAGTAGCTAAAGGAACTCCCCTTTCATAACCTGCAACAATTAAAAGAGGATCATATTCTTTAACCATTTCAAGGGTTTCCTCATAGGTATCCATTTCATAAATCATTTCATAGTCATGGTTAATACTCTTATAATTGTCAATGACAAACTCAGCAAAATCTCTGCCATCTTTAGTATCTGCAACTTTTAAATCTAATAAAATAGGATTATAGCCTCTATTGATTATATCTTCAACAAAATTTTTTCCAGTAGATATGCAGTCTACAACAATAATGTTTCTCATTTTATCTCCCAAAATATTTTATTTAATCACAGAACTACTTTCAAATTTTCCATTTAATGAATTAAATTAATATACATTTTATAACTATATAATTTCTCATTAATAAAAATTATTAAAAAAGATTAAA
>JADLKP010000165.1 GCA_016838945.1 Methanobrevibacter sp. | reverse complement strand
TAATAGCGAAAATAACAAAATACATAAATTAGAGATATTTTTATCAATATTTAATAATATACATATCATAGAATCTTTTTAAAAAATGTAAAATTAAAGAATAATTGTTATCACAACGAACGAAAAATAATTGAAATTAAGAAAATGCAAATTACGAATAAGATAGTTAACTCAGTTAAAAAGGCAAAAGGAAAAGAAAATATACCAAATGAATAACTTTTGCAAAACGATGCAAAAATAATGATGAAACATTTAGGCAATAAAAAAACAATAATCATGATAAATCATGATAAATTAGGAATTTTTTACTGAAAAAATGACAAATTTAAAAAAAGGAATATTTGTGAAAAAAGGAAGAAAAATAACCTGATTATTTTAGAAAAATTTATTAATAAAATTTATTAAAAAAATAATATATACATAAAAATTCAATAATGATTTATAAAAATTTAATTATATTTTAATAATCTAAATGAGGGATACTATGAAAAATAAAATTATAGTGTCATTATTATTGATCTTTCTGCTTGCAATTTCTGTATCTGCAGCTAGTGCAAATGAGGATATAAATGATGCTATAGCGGAAACTTCAGATATTGATTCTGAACTTGAATCAGATAATGAATATGAAGCGAATATTGGTTCAGTTAATGAATTGAGTGAAGAACCATTATCTGCAATTACAAATGAAAATCTTGATGAAGAGTTAAGGGACGGTGAAGTCAATATTGGAGGAAACCCAGCAACTATACAAAATAATGATGGTCTTAAATACCTTAGAGATGGGCCAAATTATAATTATAATGATGGACAAGTATTTAAATTGAATGACAATTACTTATTTAGTTTTACAGAACCCATAACTATTAAAAAATCATATATCCTAGAAGGAGGAAAAATTAATGGAACTGTTGATAATTTCTTCACAGTTGAATCTCCGGCTAATGGTGGTCCAAGCCATGTAACTATAAGAAATACTATTTTCTTTTTAACAGAACCTAATCAAACTATCATATTAGCAAAAGGTGTGACTCAAGGAATTAATCACATCTCAAATGTTGCTGGAATTACATTAGAAAATATCACCATTGCAATTGCTAACGAAGGAGCTACATTAGTTAATATAGAATCGGCCGATACAAATACAGAATTAAGTGGTTCCATAAACATTGCAAACAATACTTTAAATGGTGCAAAAGCTTTAAAATTCAATGGAATACAAATGACCCATGAAGGATTGGATGCTGATGAAATCTATATTCCTGCAACTGAAATAATTATTCCAAAGAGCACCAAAATTATTTTAAAGTAATGTGATCCAATATGCAGTCGATACAAGTGTAGGAGATTCACCATTTAATTTCCAATTAAAATTAATTGATGAAGATGGAAATGCTCTTGCCAATAAGACCATAAAATATGCATTAAATCAAAAGGAATATACTGCAGTTACAGATGAACGGGGAATAGCAACTTTAAAGGTTTCTCTTTCTAAAGAGGGCACATATGATATCTACAGCAGATTTATGGGAGATATAAAATTCATTGGAAGCCAAATGGTTGCAAATACAATCACCATCTATAAAAAAGAAAGTGTTTTGACTGTAAAGAATGCAGCATATAAAGTTTCTGCAACTAAAAAGTTAAGTGCAACATTCAAAGATGACAATGGAAAGCTCATCAAAAACAAAAAGGTCACTTTCACTGTAAACGGCAAATCATATAGTGCAACCACCAATTCAAAAGGAGTGGCAACTGTAAAAATAAGCTTGAACAAAAAAGGAAAATACACATACAAAGCTAAATTTGCAGGAGACAGCACTTATAAAGCAGTGACTAAAAGTGCAACATTGACGATTAAGCCTTTAGCTAGCAGCTTAACTATAAAAAAATATACATATAAGAAAGCAAGCAAAAGCAAAAAATTAAAGACTACATTGAAATCAGGCACAAAAGTTCTCAAAAACAAGAAGGTTAGCTTTAAGGTTAATGGAAAGACATACAGTGCAAAAACCAATTCAAAAGGAATAGCTACCGTAAAGATCAAATTGACTAAAAAAGGAACTTTCAAATACACTGCTAAATTTGCAGGAGACAATGTGTACAAAGCTATTTCTAAAAGCAATAAAGTAGTGATCAAATAAAATAATTAAATTGAAAGTAATCAACGAATTACTTTCTATCTTTTCTTTTTTTAAAAATCATCATTCATTCAATACAACTACTTCAGGCAGTCAAATAACTATGGATAAGTTTTTTCATACTTTTTTATTCAGCAAAACCTCAGAATAATTAAAAATAATTCAATATTTAAAAGTTTAATTATTTAAAAAACGAAGATTAACAATATTTAAATATACAACTAAACAAAAATATTATCAATTTTAATCATTCGATTAAAAGGAGGAAGAATCAATGAATAAAAAGATATTCTCAATAGCCATATCAATTCTAATGTGTGGAATGCTGACTGTAAGTGCTGCGACTCTTGAAGAAGAGGATTTCGGCAACTTCACCCTTGACGTTCCAAGCAATGCCGACTTTGAAGAACACATAATCATTCCAGCTGGAACCGTTTTCACATTATCCGGCGGAAGCCTTTCAAGCTCATTAAACGAAATTTCAAACGATCCTGAAAAGACCCACACAATGTGGGAGGATGAAAGCCTTAAATTGAGCATAGAATACATCATCTTCTCAGAAGACAACTACACAGACAGTGATGATGCAATGAGCAAACTTTTCAATGGCTCTGACAAAACAAGCGATGCTGATGGATTGAATGTATACGAGTTACCTAAGACTAACGACTACAAATATGCAGTCACTAAGGTCTCAGATGGATTCCTGTTCTCACCAGGAGATGAGATGGTCATCGTATCAGGAAACGACCTTGATGAACTCAAGGAAATTGCAGGTTCTGCAAAATTCAAATAAAAATAGTGGTTTTAATTAATTTTTTTAAAACCTTTTTTATATTTTCTTAACCAATAAATATTCAAATAATACCATACTCCTTTTTAAACCAACGAATATTCAAATAATTCCCCACTCCTTTTTAAACCAATGAATATTCAAATACCACACATACTCCTTTTTTTAATGAATATATTGTTTCTGAAAATAGAAAAAAATAAGAAAGAATAAGAAAAAATAATTTCTGAAAATAGAAAAAAATAAGTAAAATTAGAAAAAATAAAAAAATATTTTTAAAATAGAAAAAAAGAAAAATAAAATTTTAGAAACCGTCAACCCTGAACCATTACTAACTTACCAGTATCGGGATCTCTATAAACCTTTCCAACTTCAGAATAACCTGATTGTTCAAGAGAGGAACCTGCACTTGCATTGCTAGTGAAATCTTCTCCAGTACTTACTTGAGAAGCAGCTTGCTGCGCTTGTGATTCCTGTGTTTTAGCCATCATATCAGGATTCACTTGAAGAGCCATAATGGCAAAGATCAAAAACCCCAATGCCAATACAAGCATTGCATCTGAAAGGTTTGAGATTCCAGACATAGGATCTTCATCGCCATCATCGCTGAAACGTTTTCGTTTTCTTAACATATCATCACCAATTTCCCAATAATAATGAGATAAACAAGATAATTAAAATCCATTTAATTTCTCTAATATTGCTTCTGCAACAGTTTCAGTAGTTGTCAAATCACTTTCATACCATTGTTTCCTGTATTTGGAAATAACATATCCTATAGCACCAATGGTCAAACCGGTGACTGTTGTATCAAAAGCTATTGTCAATGATTGAGCCAATGTGGTTATGTCTCCAGTACCTAAAGCAGAAAGTCCTGGACCTAATGGTATTAAAGTACCGAGCAAACCGAATATTGGTCCTAATCTTACTAAAATGTCTGTCTTGGAAGTAAGTTTAAGTAAACCGCTTTCCTCTTCTTCAATCAATTTGCTTGCAAATGCCTTTCTGGCATCTGGACCTAAATTATAATTATCAGTTATCTTTACAAGCACATCCTTCTGTTCATTATATAAACTGCTTGAATTTACAACAGATTTCAATTCATCAGGACTGTTTGATTTGGATATATCCTGCAATAAGGATTCCAAACCATCGGATTTCAATGGCTTTTTGGTAAACCATTCATTCAAGAATCCTCCCAAACTCAAAATCGCATAAACAAGGAAAATAACTAAAATAACTACAACAGGTGCAAGCAAACTTTCTGAAATAATATGTATAAATGAAGTTAAAATTCCTGTACCTTGAAGTATCATTCATCTCCCACCAAATTATAATATAAATTTAATATTGAATATAGTAAAATATGAAAATAATAAATTAGATGATTATTTTCTTTTCAACCTCTTAAAGATCCAATCACCATTATTTTCTTTTCAACCTCTTAAAGATCCAATCACTATATAGAACACCTAAAACAAGAATGATGAGAATAACGATTATTGCATACATCAGCTGGTAAGTAGGTGTCAATATCAGAAAAGACTTGAAGATTGAGTAGTCTAATTCTCTAACAGCACTAAAAGTTAAAGCCAAAATTAGCAAGAATATGAATTCTAAAAACATATACTCCCCAATAACAGCATAATAAGGTCTTTTAGCGTTATTGAATATTCTTGAAATTTTATAAACTAAAAACATCACTACGATGGCTAAAATAGCTAATTCTAAAGAATTCAAAACTAAATTTTCTGATTTCAAACATAAGGACAATGCGCTGATCGATACAAAAGACAATGAAACAGTGCCGTAAAGCACAGCATTATCATTCTCAACAGCAAAATTCCTTCCAAAACTGACAAAGCGAATTGCCAACAATAAGACCAGTAAACTGACAAAACCTAAGATATAAGGAATGATAGGAATTACATAATCCCCAATTCTTAATGAAGAACATATGAATGATAAAACAAATACTATCGCTCCATAAATTAGGACAAATGGAAGAAATTTACCTTTATTAAAATCGAATTTTCTTACTAAAAATGCAATATTGGCAACAAATAGCAAAATAAAAACAATTAGATATTCAAAAAACAAATCCATCATAGTATATCACATTTTAGTTTAATTAATAATATATTTTTAAATGTGATTATATAAACATATCGAATAAAATAATTAGTAGAATCATGAAAAAAAGAAAAGATAAAATAAATTAAAAAAATAGAAAATAAA
>JADLKP010000164.1 GCA_016838945.1 Methanobrevibacter sp. | reverse complement strand
TACTAAAAAAAATATTAAAAGCATTGAAATATTGTACTGAAATTTAAACTTATGAATCATATTGAAACTTTAACAAATTTTAAAAAAAATATACAATAGACAAATGAAAAATTTAAAAAAATTATTTTTTAGTGAAAAAATAAAAATTAAAAAAATCAGTGAAATAATCTGATTTAAATAAAACAAGATGTTAAAATATATAAAAAAATATACAATAGATAAAAAAATTTCACTATGAAAATAAATGAAATTAGATAAAAAAGTATAAAAAGTTTAGCTTAATCTTTTAAAAAGAAATAGAAAAAAGTGAAAAATTTTAATAATTTTCCACCTAACCGTTATATGGGTTGGACTCAGTATATGCTACACCATCAACATATAATGTGTGTCCTTCATAATTTATTTCACCATTGTTTTCAAGACTTGCCACATGGCTGTCGCCATCCAAGGTCCAGTCAGATTCAGATTCAATGACAATATTGGTTTGACCAAAGTCATCAGAAGGATTTATGGCACCTACATAACTGGTTGAACTTAAGGTCATGTTCAATGAACTTATTGAATCGACTACAATGTTTCCATCAAGAATTTCATCTTTTGCATTAAAAGTTAGTTCTCCACCATTGGATCCTACAGTTCCCCATTGGCTTTGACCAGAAACATCCAAAAGTGTTCCACTACCGAAATTAAGTTCTGTATGCTCCAAATCAATAACCGATTTTGTATTGGTTACATGGAACATTGGTGCAGTTTGATAGTAGTCAGAATCGCTTTCTATGGATAAAACAGAGTTCTTTGCAGTGAAAAGGGATGTTCCCACATCAGCATCTCCGCTCATGCTTTGATAGATGAACACTCCTCCTAAGTCAACATATTCACCATTATCCTCTCTGTTTCCACCTGCAGCTGCAGACAAATCACAGTTTATAAGTTCAATGCTGTTTTTGCCTTCAATACAAGCAATTTGAGAAACAAAAGCGGTTCCTGTTGAATCTGCAACAGTGATGTTTCCAGTAGAATAAATGATAGGTGAACCCCTACCGCTTTCCTTGCTTACTCCAGTATTCAATACACTGTTTGACACATGAACCTCTCCTTCACCACGGTCAGTGGCAAGAGCTGCACAGCTTTGTCCATTTGTATTGATCACCACATTCTTAGCATTGATGACACCATTGTAGGTTGCATCAAGTCCACGTGACTTGTCACTATAGGTTGTAATTTCAACATTTTGAATGTTTGCTTCGGTTGTTCCCTCTACACTGTCCTGATTGGTAGATGTTGAATCTCCACCATTACCTGCAGGTACTTCAGTAGGAGCACCACCAGAACCATTACCAGAAGGCATTTCAGGAGGAGTGCCTCCATTAGAGTTAGAATCATCAGAAGGCATACTCGGAGGAGCACCTCCACTTGAAGAACTTTCTCCCAATCCATTGCCATCCAATGCCGCACCATCACTTGAAGAACTTCCAGAACTCTCTGCATTTGTTACAAAAATGCCATTTGATCCTTTTGAATTAGTGATGATTTTTGTATTGGAGATGTCCAAGCTTCCATTTGTATTTACCAGAATAGCTGAATTTATTCCATAAAAGTCAGCATCATCTCCAGTTGAAGCTGTATCTCCTGTCTTATTAATCAAGGAATTTGCTAATTTCAATACGCCTCCATTCTTAACCAAGACTGCATTCTCATCAGAAGAGGAACTTGAAAACAATCCATTATCCTGACTGGTTTCCTCCCCATCCACAACTAAGTTTCCCTTATCCTGAAGTGCATTTGCATCAACATCTATCGAAGCACCATTACCTGATTCCATATTAGTGAATGCAAAGGCACCGGCACAAATTATTATGATCATTGCAATTATTGCAACTAAGATTTTTTTGTTCATAGGAATTAATAACTCCAATGTATTATAAAAAAATTTTCTATACCAGGTTAACTTATTTTAAAAAAATCCTCTGTAATGAACATGAAAAAATTAATAGGTATTAATCCCATTGAATTAGAATTAAATATATTTACACTTATTATTTTATAAATTAGACATAGTAAACTATTTATAAATTTAAAAAAGTACAAATAATTAACTATTTAAACTATAAAGAACAAATTACAATTAATTAAAAAAAAGAAGTGATAATATGGCAAAACCAATTGAAAAAACTCCTATTTTTGAAGATGAAGATGCAATAGCACTTTTAAAGAAAATGAAAGAGCCTCCAACAAAAAAAGATAGAGAGTTTGCAAAAAAAATTAGGTCTCAAAGAAGAGTATTATTTTAAATCTTTGAGATTTAATTCTTTGAATTCTTCATCCTCACATTTAATATCCTTTAAATCCAAATAAAGAATAAAATTTTGTTCAGGGTTTTGTTTTTTTTATTTGATAAAAAACAACATTTCTTAGAAAAATTCAATGATAATTTTCACCTAAGAATCAAGTATAATTTAAATTAATAAGAAATATAAAATAAAAAAAGAAATTAAGATAGACTATAAAATAATTATAGCTATCTTTAATATAATGAATAGTATTATTTGAAATATGAAATCAATTCTTCTATATCTACATCAGGTAGTAAATTTTTATCATTTTGATAAACTTTTGCTATAACAGGAACATCACAAAGATCTTCAACCATTTTGATATTGTCCTTTTCCATAAGTTCATCCTTGTAGTTGTTCATGATGATACCGCATACATGAATATTTCTGTTTTTCAAATATTCGACTGTGGTGACAATTGAGTTGATGGTTCCAAGTCCCGCATCAGCAATGAGTATGACATCAAGGCCAATGCATTTTATTATGTCTTCCAACATTATGTTGTTTTCATCATCTTTACCTTCGTAACGTATAGGACAGACTATGCCTCCACTTCCTTCAATAACTATATAGTCATATTTTTGGGAAACTTTTTCATAAGCTTCCTTAACTGTTTTTAGATTTACAGGATTTCCTTCAATCTGACTTGCAAGGTGAGGTGATACTGCAGTTTCATAAATATATGGAACCAAAAAGTCTGTATCCTCTTCTAAACCAGCCATGGACAATACTTCAACAGCATCTCCAGGAACCAAAGAACCGTTTTCATCCCTTATAGCCCCACTTAAAGCTGCCTTGAAATAAGTGGCATCATATCCCATTTTTCTAACGTATTTGAGCAATAAACCGGTTACATATGTCTTTCCAATGTCTGTACCGGTTCCTAATACAAATAATCCTTTAGCCATAGTATCATAATCCATCAATTGAATAAGTGATTTCAAATCCTAAATCTTCCAAAAGCTTCAAGTCATCATTCATCTGAACTCCTTGAGTTGTAAGCATATTTCCCAATATTCCTGCATTGGCGCCTGACTGGAATGCCTTTCTTCCGTTGTCTCCTAAAAGTGCTCTTCCACCAGCCATACGAATATATGCATCAGGATTTATGAACCTGAAAATTGCAATTATCCTGCAGGTTTCATCATTAGATAAAATTTCATTGTCTTCAACTGGAGTTCCCTTGATCGGATTCAATACATTGATCGGTATTGACTTTACATTGAACTCCCTTAACTGCAATGCCAAATCAATTCTATCCTCAAAGCTTTCACCCATTCCAAATATTCCGCCACTGCAGATTGTGATGTTTTCATCTTCTATCTGATTCAAAGTCTCCAGCTTTTCATCATAAGAGTGGGTGGTGCATATTTCCTTGAAGTAGTTCCTTGAGCTTTCAAGATTATTGTGAATCCTATCCACACCTGCATCCTTTAGTTCTGCAATTTGGTCATTTGTCAATAATCCTAATGAAACACAGATTTTAATGTCCTTATTCTCTTCCTTCAACTCTTCTATTAAGTCTGATATGGTTTCAAAGTCTTTTTTGCTTACTTTTCTTCCTGAAGCCACATAAGATATTCTCTTGAATCCGGAATTGTAAATGGCCAATGACCTTTCCTTCAATTCCTCTTTTGATAGGAGAGGATATATCTCTATATCAGTATCATAATGATTTGATTGAGCACAGAACTTGCAGTTTTCACTGCATCTTCCGCTTTTTACATTGATCAACATGCATGCATCGAATGAATTTCCACAAAATGACTCCCTTATCTCATTTGCTGCATTTGTCAAATCATCTAATGGAATGTCTATGAGATTCATTGCATCTTCTTTAGTGACTTTGTAATTATTCAATACTTTGTCTTTTAGCTCATTTACATCAAACATTATACCACAAAACATTACAATTGTTATAAAAAATAATTATTATTATCTTTAAAAATTTAAGTTATAAAAATTAAATAAAAAAATTTTGGTCAAGGTTTTGGCCGAAGGCCAAAAGCTTGGCTAAAGCTTACGTGCGAAAACCAAATAACCGCTATGACCAACCATTCTTGTTTTTGGTCTGGTTCCTTGAGGCCTTATTTCCATTTCACGTTCCAATGTTTCAAGAATGGTGAGATCTCTGAATCCAAGTTTCTTAGCAACCCTATATGCTATTTCAGCTTGGTCAATATATGGAGCATAAACAGCAAGCCATCCTCCAAGCCTTAATGCCTTTTTGACATCTTCGAATATTTCAAATGGCTTTGGAAGGTCAAGGAAAATCAAATCTATCTCCTCTTCATCGATTCCATCCTTTATGTTTTGGTTTTTGACAAAGATGTTCTTTATTCCAAAGTCGTCAATGTTCTTTTGAGCAACTTCAGCAAAGTCTTCCCTGATTTCATAAGTGAATACCTTACCCTTTTCTCCAACAACATTTCCAAAGTTCAAAGCAATTGCTCCGGCTCCAGTACCTGCATCAACCACTCTATCTCCTGAACCTAATCCAGTACGAGCAAGAACTGTACCAATATCCTTTTGAATGAGAATGGAACAACGTCTGTCCATAAGGTCTATGAAATCATTTACGGTTGGCTTGATAACCTTAAACTCCTTATTTAAATGAGTGATTATTGTATCACCAATAGTAGCTCTTTCCATTTGCTCTTTTTTTATGATACCTAAATCAGACTGGAACTCTCTGTCTTCCTTGATTAAGTATTTCTTTCCTCTTTCATCCATTAAAATCTTCAAATAATCACCATCTAAATGAAATTTGTAATAATTGAAAAGTAATTGAATCAATAAAAAAAATTAATTTGAAACTAATAGTTATTTTTAGATTTTA
>JADLKP010000163.1 GCA_016838945.1 Methanobrevibacter sp. | reverse complement strand
AGAAATTTTTAAAAAAAGTTGCTAAATTGTTTATATGACTTAATTTTTTAAAAAAAAGTGAGTAAATAATTTTTATAGAAATTGTTTAAAAAAAGATTAAAGGGAATATAATTAAATTATATTCCTCAAAATTTGCTATACTTTTCCAAGGTTTTCTCCACTGTAACTAATTCCAATTGCATCAACTACAGTACCATTTGAATCTGAAATATAACAAATGTATTGGGTTCCGTCATCTTTTACACTACTGACGTATGCTCCAGGTTCGCCAATAAATCCAGAAGCAATTGATTTTGCTTTATCAGCACTTATTTTGGTTGGGGTTGGGTTGCCTCCACCGTTTCCACCAGAACCTGATCCTCCGCTTGAGCTTCCGGAACCTCCGGAGTTACTGCCTCCATTGGATCTGGTTCCGCTGCTGCTTCCGCTGCTTCCGCTGCTACTGGATCCTGAACTTCCTGAAGAAGTATCGGATCCGCTTCCATCGTTTGCATCAGCACTTATCAAATCTGCACCATTGCTGTCACTTGAACTGTCTGGAGAGAATCCGCTCAAATCATTGAAAACAGCATTGTCTCCTTCGCTTATTCCATAAGCAGTTACTCCTGCAGCAATACATAATACAATAATTATAGATATAATTATGTTTGAATTATCCATTATTTCACCTCCTTTTTTGGAAGATATTTTTTATAATTTGAACTTAATTGTTTAAATATTTTTTTGTTAAATTTTAACAATTGTATAATATTATTGTTCATTATATTAAATATATCTTTCCTATTAATTTTCAAATAATTTTTTTCATATTTTCTCACAGATGGATAACCTTAATATTTCATAGTCAAATAGCACTCTTTCCAAGTGAAAAGATAATCTGGTTTTTAAGATCAATTGAGTAATACTCATTTTTTAATAGTTATTACTTTTGACCATATTTCTGCAAAAAATGCATTGGATTCACACAGTTTTCACATGTTTTTTTGTTTTATTTTTTCAGTTATTCTTTCAAATTTTTTTCTTGGCTTTCACACAATTTTCAAATCTTATTTTTTATCAAAAGTAATACTTTTTTTTAATTACTTAATAAATAATTTAAAAAATTTGTCATGGCAATTTATCATTATTTGTCATTAAAATTTATCAAATTAACTTTATTAATTTGTTATAAATCTCTTTTTTTCTATTTGTTTCATTAATTCTTAACGATTTTTTGATTTAAGCCCAAATTTTAGGATAACCTAAAAGTTTAACCTATTTAAATGTTTCTTTTTGATTTTAAAACAATCATTTATATTATATTTAGGATTAATATATATTTGTTAGTTTCTAACTTTTAAAATTTTAAATAAAATAAGAGGTGACACATTTGAGCGATAAAATAGTTATATCCCCAACATCTCGTCAAGAAGGTCATGCCGAATTAGTCATGGAAATTGACGATGAAGGGATCGTTACCAAAGGTAGATACTTCAGTATCACACCTGTCAGAGGCTTAGAGAAAATGGTTACAGGTAAAGCACCTGAAAGCGCACCAGTTCTTTGTCAAAGAATCTGTGGGGTATGTCCAGTACCTCATACAATGGCATCTGTTGAAGCAATGGATGACTCTTTAGACATTGAAATTCCAAAAGCAGCTGCATTGTTAAGAGAATTAACAATTGCATCTTCTAACTTAAACAGTCACGCAATTCACCATTTCTTAGTTGCTCCTGACTTCGTGCCTGAAGATCTTTTCAAAACTGCAGTAGACAGTGTTGGAACTATTAGGAAAACAGCACAATACGTTGTAGATATGGTAGCTGGTGAAGGTATCCACCCATCTGATATCAGAATCGGTGGTATGGCAAGAAACTTATCTGAACTTGCACGTAAAAAATTATACACCAGAATGAAAGCATTAGTCCCAGTAGTAGACAATCATGTTGAATTAATGACTAACTTAATCCTTGAAAAGGACATTCCTGAAGGATTAGGTGCAATCAATGCTCCTGTATTTGCAAGTGATGTTATTTACGGTAAAAGAGAATTCTTCGATCTTGACAGATTTACTGAAATTGTACCAGAATTATGGTATGATGACCCAGAAATCGGTAAAAGAGCATGTACTACTGTACCATTATACGATGGTTTAGCAGTAGAAACTGGTCCTAGAGCAAGATTAGACAAATTCCAAGGCTACAAAGAAAAAGGTGTTGTAGCTCAACACTTAGCAAGAGCTCGTGAAATGAAAACTTACCTTTCCAGAGCAATTGCTCTCTTAGATGAATTAGACACTGCTGCTAATACCCTCGCAGATTTCGACCCAAGAGGAACCAACAAATTAGGTATCGGTGTAGTAGAAGCTCCTAGAGGAACTGATATTCACATGGCACAAGTAAAAGATGGAAAAACCGCTTTCTACAGTGCATTAGTACCAACTACTTGGAACATCCCAACTATGGGTCCTGCAACTGAAGGATTCCATCACGAATGGGGGCCTCACGTAATCAGAGCTTACGACCCATGTTTATCTTGTGCAACTCACGTAATGGTAGTTGACGACGAAGATGGATCAGTTGTTAAAAACGAAATGGTGAGAATTTAATTTTATAGATTTTAATAGAGAGGAATAAAATGCCATATGATGCAGGAAGATTAGTTGTTGGATGTGGAAACGTATTGTTTAAAGACGATGGTTTCGGTCCAATGGTTATCCATGCTTTAGAAGATTATTTTAAAGATAATGATATTGAAAAGCCGGAAGACACTCAGTTCATTGATGCAGGAACCGGTGCAACACACTTCATTTTTTCTATGCCTGATGAGAATTGGAAAAAAGTGATCGTGGTGGATGTTGTAGAATGGAATGCAGAACCAGGAACCCTTAAGATTTTTTCACCTTATGATATGCCTAAAGGCAAATATGAGAACGCTCATACTTGGCCTGTTGAAGAACCGCTTCATGATTTGGTGGATATGGGCATAGAAGTAGTTATAGTTGGATGCAAACCGGCAGAAATCACTGCACCAGATGTTGATATGGGCTTAACAGAGCCAGTGGAGGCGGCTATTCCGAAAGCTATTGAAATGATATTAAATGAACTTTAAAGGGGTTTAGCAATGCTTGATGGATTAAAAAATAAATTAAGAAAATTTTTAGGCCTTGAAGCTAAACCGGACGCAGAAGATGATGAAGCAAAAGCTAAATTAAAACAAGAAATGAAAAGCGAAGTTGAAGCTCAATCAAAGCCTGCTGAAGAGGCAAAAAAAGCAGCGGATGCTGCGGCTGAAGAAGAGGCTAAAAAACAAGCAGAATCATCTGAGCAAATAAGTAATGAATCTTCAACACAGGAGGTTGAAAAAGTGGCTGACAAACCAAAAATAGGATATATTCACATGAGTGGTTGTACTGGAGACGGTATGTCATTAACTGAAAACTATGACATTCTCTCAACCTTACTCACTGATATGGTGGACATTGTTTACGGAACAACTTTAGTAGATTTATGGGAAATGCCTGAAATGGATTTAGCATTAGTCGAAGGGTCTGTCTGTTTACAAGATGAACACAGTGTAAAAGAACTTATGGAAGTAAGAGAAAAATCAGGATTAGTTTGCGCATTTGGATCTTGTGCTATGACTGGTTGTTTCACCCGTTACGCACGTGGTGGACAATTAGCTCAACCAAAACATGAATCATTTGTACCAATTTCTGACTTAATTAAAGTAGATTGTGCTATTCCAGGATGCCCAGCATCCCCTGAAATTATTGCAAAAGTAGTTGTTGCATTAATTAACGGAGACATGGATTACTTACAACCTATGTTAGACATGGCAGCATGCAACTTAGCATGTGGTTGTGACTTACAAACCAATGTTGTAAGCAAAGCATTATGTTGTGGTTGTGGAACTTGTGTATTAGCATGTCCAACCAGAGCTCTTGAAATGGTAGAAGGTAGACCATCCCACAACAAAAACAGATGTATTAAATGTGGTGCATGTACTACTCACTGTCCAAGAACCTGGTTCCCTGAAGAGCAAATTAAAAAGGACTTAGGATTATAGGAGGAAGTAAAATGGCATTCGGTACATATAAAGAAGTAGTATCTGCAAGAGCTACTGACAAAGCAATCCAAAAAGTAGCACAAGATGGTGGAATCGTAAGCGCATTATTATGTTACGCTTTAGAAGAAAACATCATTGAAGGAGCTATTGTTGCTGGAGATACTGAAGACGCATGGAAACCTGAACCAACTATTGCAATGACTCCAGAAGAAATCATTGCAGCAGCAGGTACCAAATACACCTTCTCTCCAAATGCAATCAGACTCAAAGAAGCTGTAAGACAATACGGTCTTGAAAAAATCGGAACTGTAGGAACTCCTTGTCAAATTATGGGACTCAGAAAAATGCAATCCTACCCATTTTCTACCAGATTTGTAGCAGATAAACTCGCATTGATCATCGGTATTTTCTGTATGGAAAACTTCCCAAGAGACTCATTAAAAACCTTCGTAGAAGGTAAAATGTACTCTTCCTTAGACAATGTTAACAAAATGGACATTGGTAAAGGAAAATTCTGGATTACCGATCCTGAAAAAGAATCTGGACTTGCATTAAAAGAAACCCATGGATACGAACAAGCTGGATGTAACATCTGTCTTGACTATGTTGCAGAATTAGCTGATGTATCCACCGGTTCTGTAGGTTCCCCAGATGGCTGGTCCACTGTATTTACCAGAACTGACAACGGAGCAGACATCTTTACCGCAGCTGTTGATGCTGGAGTAATCGAAACCAAACCAATGGATGATGTAAAACCTGGTTTAGAATTACTCGAAAAATTAGCTAACGGTAAAAAGGACAAAGGTAGAAAAGAAATCGAAAGAAGAGTTAACATGGGACTCCCAAGTCCTTTCTAATAAGCTTTTACTCGCCTACGGCTCGTAAAACCTTGACCAAAACTCTTTTAGAAAAGGTTTAATCAAAATTTTTCAATTTTGATTTAAATTTTTTCTTTTTTATTTTTTTTAGGCTATTTTTAATTGTTCGTAGATTTATAACAAATATTCTCTTTTTTTAAATTCCATTGATTTTTGAAGGATTATTATTTTCAGGATAGTAAATTTTTCACATGTTTTTAAGATTATTTTAACTCTTTTTTTAAAATTCAAAATAGTTTTAATATTGATTT
>JADLKP010000162.1 GCA_016838945.1 Methanobrevibacter sp. | reverse complement strand
CATTAGCTTCCCAAGCTGAGGGTCGCGAGTTCGAGTCTCGTTTGCCGCTCCCTCAACATCAAGCACTTATCGGTATTAACCGATAAGTGCTTTTTCTTTGGGTCATACATAGGTCATACAATTTGTTTGTAACATCAATAAATAACGCAATTCAAATCACACTTTCATTAGATTTCATTTCTGAAACGATGCTGTTTATCCTGGATCTTCAAAACCCATCCTTCCCCCATTGGTAACATTTAGGAGTATAACTACCTGTACCAACAATGTTACCAATCTGTTACCAACACTGCAGGAAATCGGTCTACTTCGCAATCATCTTGCAATAATCTGATAATCAATTCTATCAGGACACAACAATCTATTCTTATAACATTTCTCCAAAAATCGTATCTTTGTTGCAATGAATAAAGTAGAAACCTTTATGTATTGTAAGACACACTGCCTCTTAATTATTTTAACTGTAATGCTAATAGGATTGTTTGGTCTTCTTTCTTGTAGCCCGCAACCTGAGTCTCATGCTTTGCTTACACAAGCCCAACAGGTGGTTGATAACCACCCCGACAGTGCACTTCAACTGATCGATTCCATTTTCTACCCTGAAAAGAGTTTGAATGAGAAAGATTACATGAGCTATCTTGTTACACGGGTGCAGGCGAGGTATAAAAACTATACCGATGTCAGTAACGATACCCTTATTTTTACTGCTTACAACTATTTTAAACTGAATTCAAAAAATCCCGCACAAACGGCAATAGCTGCCTTTTACAGCGGATGTGTTTATCGTGATCAACACAACTTTGATAAAGCGATGCTGTTTTACAAAGATGCCGAAATATTTGCCGCAGAAAGTTCAGATATTGACTTGCAGGGACTGGTGCAGTATAATATGGCGGATTTATTGGCAGACCAGGATTTATACAACGAAGCATTGTCTCATTACAAGAAAGCCGAGAATCTCTATGCACAGTCTCCTGAAAAGGCCACAGAGAAACGGGCACGTTGTTTAAGTGCAACAGGACGGATATACTTATTATTAGGTGAACAGGATAATGCATTTGAAGATTTTCATAAAGGATTGGAACTTGCCCGGTCAACTAATAATAATGAACTGCAAAGTTTATTGGCACAGAATTTAAGTATAGCCTATTCGGAAGTAGCACAATATAAGGAGGGGATTACTTATTTACATCAATCATTCTATCTGAATGAAGACAGTACCGCTTTACCCCTTTATTATTTAAATTTCTCTAAATTATATGCTCATACCGGCCCAACAGATTCACTTTCTTTTTATATAGACAAATTGAGACAGACTGTGGATGGCTCAAACGACCCCTATTTTAGGGTAAGCGCTTATAATTTATTGGCTTTGCATGAAAAGACCAATGAAAATTATGATATAGCATTTGATTATCAACAAAAAAAAATAGAGCTGATTGAGGAGATTGGAAGCAGAAGACTTGAAAAATCCGTCTATGAAGTACAACAGAAATACGATTATGTGAAGCAGCAAACCAGGTATAACCATTTATTACTGCAACGTCAGAGCATCATTATTATTTTGTTGTCGTTTTTTTTACTGGCAAGCCTCCTTTCAGTTTTTCTTTTGAGACAAGTAGTTCAGCAGAAAAACAAATTGCTAAGTCTGCAAGGTACCATACAAATCTTAAATAAGACGGCGAAAGATCTGCAAAAACGAAAATCTACTGTATCGGGACATGAGAAACAATTAAGGGAAACACTGCTATGGAAATTCAATATATTGCACAAGTCCTCCATATTGAAGTCGGAATTGGATCAAATTGAAAAAATGGATGTAAAGAAAGCAATAAGAAAGTTTGAACAAATTGTGTACGGAAAAAATAGCGGATCACAATGGGACTCTTTAGAGGAAACAATCGATGAGTTATATCCTGGCTTATCTCATTTTATAAAAAACGCCTATCCTCAATTTACGGATACCGAAATCAAAGTAAGCCTGTTGTCTATTTCCAGATTACCCAACAAGGAAATAGCCCTGCTCCTTAACCAAAGTGTATATACCGTGAGTATGGCACGTACCCACATCCGCCAAAAAATGGAATTGCAAGAACCAGGTGCAGATTTTTGTCTCATTTTGAAACAATCTTATGAAAAAAACCGTAGTTCCTGAAACTTATGAATCTTAAGTAATTCCTATTACACTTATATCATGCTTTTTTAAAGTGATAAATATAAGTAGTTTATCCATCTATAAATGTTAAACTACTTATATGGTGGTTATACCCTATTGGTAAACTGTTTACTTTCGAGTAGGTTTGCATCATAATTATGCAATTTCTCACAATGAAACATTCAATTCTTTTATTCCTGTTTGCCGGAATATTATTTTTTCCTGCCGTATATGCAATGACTCCTTATGCAATACCTAATGAAACAAACGCAAAGCGGAGCACTACCCAGATAGTCTTAAAAGGAGAGATCAGAGAAGGAGGTTTCCGTTCCGGCACTGATCCAATTATTGTGGAACAGCAGGGACAAATCCTTTATATTAAGTTTCAGAAAGACGTTGGTATTTTATTCGTTACTATTACCGGTGCGCATGGGATAGTATACTCCGCACAGGTTAATACTTCTACTTCGATATTGCTTTCAATTCCACTTGAGAACATCTCCTCAGGGAACTATACTATCTCATTTAATAACGAAAATGGAATGATATGGGGAGAGTTTGAGAGATAGAGAGTCTCCACTTCATCCCCAATAGACTCTCATATTCAACATATCCTCCTTAAGAAAACGATAATACTGTTAGGCTACCATTATTCAAATGCAAAAAGCAGAAACAACTACGTCAAAGAGCGCTTTTTTTAGAAAAGATGCGGTCAATTGGTTGTGTGTTAAACATTATTCTGTGATCAAATTTTTTTTTTAATGGCAATATTGCCAAACAACCTGCCCGGTTTCGAAAATATCCCGTTCTCATTAAGTTAAGAAAATAGGGTTATCGGATCGGACTCATTATTATTAAAAAAATTATTATGAAATCCAAAAAGTGTTTTTTTATTAGTGGCCTTGCTGTTGGGTTATTTTCTGTGTTTGTAATTACAGGATGCAGTAGTGATGAATCTGAGATTAAACAAGCCAAAGTTGATGGGTTTGTGGATGTTTTAGGTGCTAAAGTGGAATTGAAAAACAACACATTAACACTGAGTAGTGAAGGTGAATTGCAAGACTTAGTGTCAAAGTTGAAAACCTATCAATCTGTTTCAACAAGGCAGAGTGTTGATGAAGTGTTCACTAATAAAGGAAATGAGACATTTAGTATTGATGGCTTCACTTCGATTTACGACGTTTTCGTGGATGCTATGATGAATGCAGAATCGTATTACGACAGAGAAGGCGGTTATGAGGAGTTTAAAGAGAAATACAGTACTCTTTATTTTCCAGAAACCGAGGATGACATATCCGCTTATTTGCCCGTCAGCGATCCTTATTTAGCTAAATTTCTCAATAAGGATGGCGAAATAATTATAGATGGTGAAACGATCAATATGAAAGACATTTCATCTTATGAGCAACTGAAAGATCTTAATCTAACCCCGCTGGAAGATGCCGAAAATGAAATTATTGCAACAACTCGAGCTACTGTACCTTTGATTTATAACCATTGGGGTGGTACTCCGGTTATATAGACTGTAGGGAAATCTACCGAAATCGGACAAAGGAAAATAGGCGTTGATAAGAGAGGTTTAGAATCAAATATGCCTGCTTTTATAAATGCCAGATTTGATATAGTCTTTAGAAAAAGAGGTTTTCTTAATGCGTGGTATAATCATTGGGCACTTACAAAAAATAGGATTTATGTATTTAATCCAATACAAGAGTCTGATAATATAGATCCATCAAAATACGTCGCCTTTGTTCCAATCACACATGAGGGTTATTCTTCGCACGAACAAACATTTGCAATAGATGCTGGGATGATAAGTCATACAACTGTGGCAAATTACACAAAGAAACGTGTATCTGTACAGGTCCAAATTTATTACGATGCACTTAGGGCGTATAATTTCTATATTCCTCTTATGTTTTG
This sequence comes from Methanobrevibacter sp., assembly GCA_016838945.1. Taxonomy (GTDB): domain Archaea; phylum Methanobacteriota; class Methanobacteria; order Methanobacteriales; family Methanobacteriaceae; genus Methanobrevibacter. The sequence goes on along the minus strand of JADLKP010000162.1, from coordinate 1,103 downwards.
GGAATTTATATAGTCTATGACTTGAGAAGAACGTGTAAAAAATAAAAAACTTATAAAATAGAATTTATGAAGAAGACAATTTTTATTTATTTGGCAGTTATTACTTACCTATCTTTTTTACCTGTTTTTTCGCAGGAGAACAAAATAGGGGGTCAGTTGGAATTTGGATATGGATTTGGTCTTGATTACGATTTTAATTCCGCTCAAATCTTTTTTACTCCTTTATATAAACAGAATGAACAACTTTCATTTGGTCTTGGAGTGGGATTCAAATATTATTATAGATCTTCACCTATATTCAATTTAACTAAGCGAGCACAGAGATTAACTAATATCCCTGTTTATGCGGCAGTTAATTATAATATACCTATAGGGAGAACATTTCGTCCGTTTTTGAATCTTAAAACCGGCTACGGTATTTCTTCACAAAAACTTCATTTTGATGATAACATTTATAGGCCTATTGAAGGCAAAGTGGATCTTCATACTACGGGAGGTTTTTTTGTGTCACCCGCAGTCGGTGTGGCCTATCCAATCAATAATAAAAACACGCTTCAGCTATCACTTGCTTATGACTTGCAAAAATTAAATGGGGATTTAAGTAATGATGAAGGTGAAAAATATCATAGTTCTTATAACTATGAAAACATTTCGTTACGATTAGGTTTGAGTTTTTAGACATATTCATTTGATTTTTCTTTCATAGGACTGGTAAGAAACAAATTCATCTGACTACTTGGCAAGAAAAACTGTTCCCCCTCATCTCTGCGGGGGACAGTCTTTTTTGGGTGGGAGGGCTTGGTGGTCGGTTTTGCTTCTGGTGTTCCGATATGGCGTTGCCATATCACGAGACGGTAGCCTGTTATTCCTCCTTTTGGGTTGTTTGAGCAGCTGGAGCAATGCAATATAGCGGTTCCCCAAAAAAGGAGCGCCCTAATCGGAATATCCACCATAAAAAATAGACTAAAACAACGATCTTGCAGAACTGCTTCCTGGTAAAATTCCATTGCCGAAACATTCAATGTATCGCCCAACTATTTAAGTGGTTTGCTGGGAGTCCTTACAGTACTAACTAATAATCAATGGGTCGAGAGTTCGAGCCC
>JADLKP010000161.1 GCA_016838945.1 Methanobrevibacter sp. | reverse complement strand
TTTGAAAAATAAAATTCCCTTAAAACAAGACATGAAAAATAGAAAAATTTTGAAAAAAAAATAAAAAAAGAAAAAACTAAAAACTAAAAACTAAAAAGAAAAAACTAAAAATTAAAAAGTAAAAAAAGTTAAGACTTGAAAAGACCAATCAGAAAAGCGGATTCATAATAATCCTTTTCTCTTTTTTAGTCATCTTGCTATAAGTTATTTTAGCTTTATAAGGAGTGTAACCATTAATCTTTTTTGTAGAAAGCAACATACGTCCACTGATGGTGTTTGCTGTAGCTGTTCTGGTTATTACTTTTCCTTTCTTATTCTTATAGTAAACTGTCATCTTTCTTAAAACATAAGTGTGAGGTCTGAAGTCATCACCTTTTTTCTTATCATGATAAAAGATAGCAGCATATACCCCTTTGACATTTTGTGCATCTTTTGCTTGATAGAAAGTCAAGATCCTATCCTTACTGCCAATGTCCTTATGATTGCCCATTTTAATGGTTGTTGTAGCAGCACAAGCCTGTCCCATTGTAAATCCTACAACTGCAACAAGCAAAACGAGCAAAACAAGAATTTTTCTCATATTCATTTTCTCTCACCTTAATCTTAGTTAATATAATATTTATCCTATTAGTTTATAAGATTTTTTAAAAATGTTTTTTAATTAAGGTAAAAAAGTAGTTAAGAAAAAAATAAAAAAATGAAAAATTTTCAAAAAAAAATAATAAAAAAAGTAGAGAATATTATTTAATGAACGTAAGAACAATTCAAATGATTGAAATCAAAAACTAAAGCCTTCAATCGTCATCATCTTTATCGTCTTTGTCGTCCTTATCATTTTTGTCATCTTTATCGTCCTTATCGTTGTCATCATTGTCATTATCATCATGATCAACAGAATCGCTTGAGTCATCTGAATCTACAGATGCATCACTTGCAGAATCATCATCAGATCCGCCTATGCATCCGCTGACAGAAACAACAGCTAAAAGAACGATTGTCAATAATAGCAAAGCAAATACATTTTGTTTATTCATTAAAAACAACTCCTTTATAAACATAGTATGTTAATTTTAATATTTATATATTGATGATTTAAACTGCTAAATAGTGAAAAAACTGAATGAAATAACATAGGCCTAATGAACGAAAGCTAGAATATGCAAAATAAGCAATAATTCATAAAAACAATCAAACTCAGCCAAATAGACTTTAAAAATTTAGTAAAAAATAAAAAGATTTTATTCAATTGGAAATACTATCAATTTCCTCAAAGGAAGCATCGATTATATTACAGCCATCTCCAACACTTAGCTCCAAATTACAGGTATTTTTATTATAAACAACTGCAGGGTTCTGAATCTTGATAAAGTCCCCCACCGCATAATATATGTTGTCAGCCATTTCATCCCACAAATTAACATTTATGGATCCTGTATCATCTTCAATCCCAATAATCCTGACTAAAAATTTAGTTCCGTTCTCCTCAAACTCAAAAGCATCCTGAACATCAATTATTTTTCCTATGACTTTAATGCCCACATCATTTTCTTTCAAGTCATTTATCTTTTTAGAAGCATACAATAAACTTTCAAGCTCTTCAAATGATTTTAGATTGCCCTTTTCTTCAATGAACAAACCATTTTCATCAATAATCCTTGAGCCTTGACCTATATGAAGTTCCATACCATCATCGGTTCGTCTTGCTCTTGCATTTTCGATCTTATATGCATTTGAGATGATTGGAACTTGAGCTTTCTCATTCCAAAAGAAGGCTTTGATGGTTCCAGAATTGTCTGCAAGAATGGCTGATGAAACAATTCCTGAATCATCCTTTGTCTTAAAAGAATAAGTTTCAAACAATGTGATTACTCTGGCCAAAATGTCAATTTCTGTTGAATCCTCATCAATATCCTTAATATCAGTCAAGGAAACGTCAAATGATTCCTTTAAAAACTGAACCAATCCCTCTTCCAATTTAGGATTGACAACTATTTTTGAACTTTCATCTGTATTGATTCTGTATCCCACTGGCTCTTGACTGTCATATTCGACAAAGCCGTTTTGTATTCCAATTATGTCTCCTTTCTTAATGTCCAAGCCAGTGTTTTCATTCCAGAGAATTGCCCTTATTGCTGAAGATGAATCACTGAGTTCAATGATTTGAAGACATTCAGACTCCTTAAGTTCCATAGGATCACGAACTTTTGTAACAATCCCTACAATATTGATATATTCCTGCTTTTTCTCTTCTTTTAAGGAAATTTGCTTGATCATATGCTCTGCTAAAGACCTGCCCTCCTTGGCCATACCATCATCCGGATTTTCATTAATAATACGGTCAAAAACGGAAATTGCTCTCTCAAATGAATCGATTGAATTATTGTAATCATTTAGTTTGAAATAGGCAAATCCCCTATTGAACCAAGCCACCTCATCTTCTGGATTGATTTCTATGGCTTTATCAAAGCATTCAACGGCCTTTTTGTATTCCTTCAATTCAAAATAAGTCTGCCCATCCTTATTGAAATCTCTATCTGACATGATTATCCTCAAAATATTATTATTCCCTTTGCAAAGCAAGAATTAAAAAATATAAAAAGTGAAAAAACTAATCTGAAAATTCAATCAATTCAATATCAACTATATCAACTTCAATATTCTTATCGTAAATATGGAATTTACCGCCCTTGAATTCAAAACTGTTTTCCTTTGTAATGGAATATGACCTCCCATCAGCCAAATAGATATAGACATAAGAGAAGTTTTCAACCAATTCTTCCACAGATTTCTGATTATGTTCCTCAATCATCCTTAAGTCTTCTTCTTCACTAATGGAAATCACCTATTAATTACTTAAAAAAAGATATTATTTGAATTAAAAAAATCTATAAAAAATAGGATAAATAAAATAAATAAAAAAAGAAAAGATAAAGAAGAATTATTCTTCTTTAATCATTTGAGCTACCTTTTTACCTAATTCATAGCATTCTTCAAGCTGCTCTTCAGTTGGCTTGAAGTCAAGTTCCATCTGTTCAACGACTTCAAATCCTGCACCTTCGAGGTTTGCAGCCAAGATTCTTGCGGAACCTCCAGCCCATCCTTTGGAACCGAATACAACTGCCTTTTTGGTTTCAATGTTTCCAAAGCTGAGACAGTTGAGGTAGTACATGACATCTCCAATTCCTGGGAAAGGATTGTTCATCATGGTTGGAGCTCCTACAAAGATCGCTTTGGAATCAAGGACATCAGTTACGGCATCACTTTTGTCATCATCGTGCATGAAGTACATCTTGACTTCAACGCCTTCACTCATTACACCTTCAGCCATTGCATGAGCCATTCTTTGGGTTGAATGGTGCATGGTGTCATAAATGAAGGTGATCTTGTTTCCTTCATATGTACCTGTTGACCATTTGGTGTAAAGGTCAAGGATGAAGCTAGGGTCTGTGAAGATTTGACCGTGAGATGGAGCAATCATCTTGAGGATGTCCACCAATCCTAATTTTGCAAGCTCTTCGAGTTTTCTTCCTACCATCGGGGAAGAGAGAGTGATCAAGTTGGCATAGTATTTTCTTGCAGCTTCAGTCAAAATGACTGGATCCACATCCTTATCCAATCTTTCAGATAGGCAGATGTGCTGACCGAATGCATCATTAGAAAATAGGATTCCTTCTTCCATCAACATGGTGAACATGCTGTCAGGCCAGTGAAGCATTGGAGCATTTACAAATTGGAAGGTTTTTCCACCGATATCCAATGAGTCTCCGGTTTTTACTGTATTGAATTCAAAGTCTGCAAGCTCTGGCAAGTGGTTTTTAAGACCGCCTTCAGCCTTTTTGGAACAGTATACTTCAACATCTGGGAATTTTGCAACCACTTCACCTAAGGAACCGCTGTGGTCGTTTTCGATGTGGTTTTGAACCACTACATCTATTTTGAATTCTCTGCCTTCCTTTTCAAAGGCATCTTTGATTCTTCCCCAGAACTGTTCAGATTTTCCAGGATAAACGTTGTCGATTAAAGCAACCTTGTCTTCACCAAATACCAAGTAACAGTTGTAGGTTGTTCCGTTTAAGGTGTATCCGTGGTAGTCACGAATGTCCCAGTCGAGAACTCCTACCCAATAAACGTCATCTACGATTTTGTATGCGTCAGCTTTCATATTATCACTAATCTCATTTTTAATAAATTTTAATAAGAATCAATATTATATATAACAATCAACATTAATAAATGTATATGTTTTGTTCGATAACATAGCAACTAATTAACATGATAAATAAATTGTGATAAAATGACTTTAAAATATTTTGACAATATTGCCTATGAGGAAATTGGAGAGGAAAATGATGAGACAATACTCTTTCTCCACACCAAATTGCTTGACAAATGGATTTGGACCCGGCAAAAGGAGGGATATGAAAAGTATTTTAAGGGCTATCACTGCATATTCCTTGATTTGCCACACCATGGAGAGAGCAAATCCGATGGAGAATTCACCATTAAGGAATCCTCCAGAAAAGTGAGTGAATTCATCAAAGATTTAATCAGTTCAAAAAGGATAGAAAAGATAAATATCATCTCATTAGGACTTGGAAGTTCAATAGCTATTGAAACATTAAATGAAAATCCTCAAATGATTGATAATCTAATTTTATCAAGCCCTGAAATAAGCGATTGCAAGGAGATGAAGGAATTAAGCGTCACAAATAGATTGGCAAAGACACAATCAGAGCATCTGAATGAAAAGCCTGATCAATTCATCGTAAAGGCATATTTAAGATATTATGGAATTTCCAAGGAATATTATGATTATATGGAAAGGATATTGGACAGATCAATCAAGGAAGAGAAAGAAATAGCTTACGAATCATTGAATTATAATCTCCCTAAAGATTTTTCAAAAGACATATTGGAAAAGGAAAACATTTTGATTACTTATGGAAGCAAAGAGGATTTGAATTGCACCAAATCAGCAATTGAAGTTAAGGACGTATTTAAAAGTGGAAAATTAATTGAAATAAGAAAGGGAAATCATCTATGGAACATAATTGACTGTGAATTATTTAACACCATAGCAATCAATTTCATTAAATCCAATTGTATTGAAGAAAATCCAAAAATAAAGATTTTGGAATGAAACAAAACACCAAATTCACCAAAAAAACTCCAAATTTACCAAAATAAAAAAAAAAAAAAAAAAAAA
>JADLKP010000160.1 GCA_016838945.1 Methanobrevibacter sp. | reverse complement strand
ATTTATAATTATTAATTTTTTAAATAATTTATATATGTATTTATACATTGAGCCTTTTTTAAGGATAATATTTAACATTTTGTTCAATTTCAATAAGTTTTATATATAATAATTATAATAAATAATAATGATGTGATGTAATGCTGAAATTTTAGTCATCTTATATAAATGTTTAAAATTTTGGTAGGGGTGTTTATTTAATTAAAAATTATTGAGTTTTTCATAATTTTTTGATTTTTGTAAATGTTCAATATTTAACTGCTAGATTATATGCTAAATATTTATCTCACATCGAAATTGTTTGGAGAAAATATTATGGAACTATTTGAAAAGAGAAATTTTGTGTTTTTAATGGCAATATTTCTTTTATTTATGATGGTTTCTTCAGTCAGTGCTATTGATGCAGAAGATGCTGTTATAGGTGAAGATTCAGCCATTGAAGATTTAAACCTAATCTCTAGTGATACGGGGGAGGAAATATCCGTAGGAAACGCGGGTAGTGATAATTCCGTATTGTATCCTGAAGACGATGATTCATTGTCAACCGGTGATGCAGATGAGAAATTATCCTCCGAACTCATTGCTGATGAGGATTCAGCTATGGCTCCTAGAGACACAAAAGAAAAATTATCTATGGAAAACACTGTAGATGACTCTTCTCAAAATGTTTTAAAAGCTAGTGCAGACGATGAAGTTCTTGGAGCAACTACTATTCATGTAGGCCCAGATCAAGAATATAAAACTATTAATGCAGCATTAAGTGAATTAACTAATGCAAATGTTGATTATGAGATTATCATTGATAGTGGAACTTATAGTCACACTTCAACTATGAACATTGGCAATACTCGTAATTTCCGTTCATTAGTAATTCGTGCCGCTGATGGTGCTGATGTCACCATCTCAGGTAATAATGCTCATGGAATCTTCAGTATTTCCCATCAGAATGTTGCATTTAAAGGCATGACCTTTGCTAATGGAACTGGTTCTGGTGGTGCTTTAGCGATTACAGCTTCCCATGTTTCAGTTGATAATTGTTCTTTCATTCATTGTGGAGCTTCCAATAGACAGTTAGAACCAGGTAACAACGGTGTACTTGGTGGAGCAATCCATATAGGTAGTAATTGGGGTGGTAGCAACATCCATGACTTTAATATTACAAACAGTATATTTGATGACTGTTTTGCACAAGTAGGTGGATGTATACGTACTGAAACTCAGTCTACTGATGTTTGGATATACAATTGTAACTTCACCAATAACCATGCAACCAAACACGGTGCTGTTACATGTTTGTATGGTGATGGTGTTTTAGTTGAAAATTGTCGAATCGAGAACAACACCGCTTGTTCAGGTGCAGGTCTTCAATTCCACACAGCTAACTCAATCGTTAGAAACTGTACATTCATTGGCAACAATGCTACAGGTGTTGGAATGGAAGATGACCATGCTTTCTTAAACAAGAAAGGTTATGGTGGTGCAATTGGACTTGTTTACAATAGTAATGATGGTGTAACCATTGAAGACTGTGAGTTCATCAATAACTCTGCAGTCACTGATGGTGGAGCTATTCATGTTCAAGGTAATGGTGGTGGCGCTAACATCACCGGTTGTAACTTTACCAACAACAGCGCTACAGATGGTGGTGCTATTAAGATTCAAGGTAGAAACACAACAATCGAGGACTGTACATTTGTAGGCAATAATGCTACCAAAACAGATGGTGGAGCAATCAACATCAATGGAACTGGAACTGTAATCAATAATGCTACTATTGAAAACAATACTGCTACATGTAATGGTGGAGGTATATTCATAAATGGTACCAACACTGTTATTACTGACAGTGAAATCAATGGTAACAATGCTAGTGTCAATGGTGGTGGAGCTTATATTTTAGGTTCTAATGCTAAAATTACAAATACCGCTTTTGATTCAAACAATGCACTTCCTGCTGAAGATAATATGAATGAAGGGCTTGGCGGATCTATTTATGTTGCAGGTAATAATGGTAATATTACAGATTGTAACTTTACCAACAACACCGGACGTAACGGATCTGCAATTTATGTAAATCCTACAAATCAAAATAACAAAAATTATATTAATAATTGTGATTTTGTAGAAAACCAAGCTTGGTCATATTGGATGCCTATCGTCTATAATGATACTCATGTTGAAGTAAACATCACCGGTGGAAACAATATTTTGAATGCTATTTACAATAATGGACCTAATACCTCCATTTTTATAGATGGTGCAAACCCTGTTCTCGGATGGGAAGCATCAGACAATGGGACTAAGATTTATCAAGATGTTCGTGAAGCTTATCAGGATATTGAAGTGGCCATTTATGATACACAAGGCCACATCGTTTATAATGAAACTCATAAAACCGGTTTAGGTGGTAATGTCACTTTTGAGTTGACTGAACATAGTGACTCTGATGCATGGTTCTTTGTACTTGCAACTCACTTGGAGGATACTTATTACAAAGAAATCCTTAATGGTACAGCATGTGACCTTAAACCTAATGTAACTGTTTCCAATGTTACAATGTATGAAGGAAACACATCCGCTCAACCTGTTATAGTAATTTTAGCTGATGAAAGTGCTCATGCAATTACCGTAAGAGGAAATATTTCAGTTTATGTAGATAATGGCACTGAAATACTTATTGCTAATGGTTCTACCAAAACAGGATTTTTCTCATTCAATGAGGAAACCTATTTCAAGGAAATGGCTGTAGGTGACTATCCAATCATTGCTAAATTTACATATGTAGACAGAATCTATGATCATGGCAGATGGGTAAATGTAACCAAAACCATAAACGGTACTGGTAATCTGCATATCCTCCCATACGAATGGGAACTTACCAAGACCATTATTGCAGTAAATGATGTTCCATACGAAGAAGGCATGGAAATTCATGTAAACGATAATGTTACTTTCAACATCACTGTTAGCAATAAGGTTGATGCAGACATTACCGATCTTAAGATTACTGATTTAAGCACTGACAATTTAACTTACGTAAAGTATGTTAACGGCACAGAGGGTTTAGGTTGGGAATTTGTAGGTAATGGTGTATGGAATTTAGATAATTTACCAGCCCAAGGAAATTCTAGCCTATTTGTTACATTTGAAGTTATCAATAATGGTACTTCTATAAACGTAGCTAACGCTTCTATTTTAGATGGGACTAAGAATAAATCTGCTAATGTAAGTTTAAGTGCTAATTATGTGGTTTCTTTAGAAATTACTAAAATGGCTGAGCCTAGTGAAGTTTTCGTTGGTGAAGATGTTACCTTCACTATTACTGTAACCAACACAGGCAAAAACGACGCTACCAATACTGTCATTACTGATGAGTTGAATACTGATGTATTTGAATTTGTTGAGTGCAGTGCTGGTGGTGAAGAAAAAGATGGTGTAGTCACTTGGAATGTTGGCACTCTCACACCAGGTCAAGAATATGTTGTTACTGTAACTGTAACTGTTAAAGAAGCAGGTACTTTTAATAACACTGCTGTTGCTGTTTGTGATGAAAACGAGACTAAAACCAATGACACTGCTGAAATCAAATCTAAATCTGTTATTTTAGAGATTACTAAAGAAGCAAGTGAATACGAACTTGTTGTTGGCGAGACTGTTACTTTCACTATTACTGTAACCAACAACGGTAAAACCGATGCTACTGATGTTGTAATTTATGACGTTTTACCTGAAGAATTTGAGTATATTGACGGAACTGGTTCTTTTGATGAGAATACACGTAATATTACTTGGAATATTGAAAAACTTGCTTCCGATGGTGGAACTACAACTGTCACTTTTAATGCTAAAGCAATTTTAGATGGTTCAATTACCAATATTGCTCATACTTTTGCAAAAGAGAATGAAACTGATATTGAAGCTTCTACTGATGTAATCACAATACAGCCTAATGTTGTTTTAGATATTACAAAAGTATCTAATGTAACTGAAGTTGTTATTGGTGATATCATTGAGTTCACTATATCCGTGACTAACAACGGATTATCTAAAGCTACAGAAGTTTGCATTTGGGATATTTTGCCTGATGCATTTGAATATGTGGCTGGTGCTGATTCATATGATGAGAATACCCGTAACTTAACTTGGACCATTGACAAGCTTGCTTCCAATGGTGGAAGCGTAAATGTTTCATTTACTGCTAAAGCTATAAAAGCTGGTGATTTTGTCAACGTCGCTTATGCTAATGCAAAAGAGAATGAGACACCTGTCGATAATTCTACTGATAAGATCACTGTGAAAAAATTACATTTAATTATTACCATTAATAATTATGTAACTTATCCTGGCAGTGATGTCACTGTAGAAATTACTGTTGTCGATGAAAAAGGTAATCCATTTACTGGTACTCTCAATATCGAAGTTGCGGATCCTGTATCCACTGATAGCTTACCAGTTCATACAGTCGGTGCTAGTGATGATGAAAAATTAGGTGCTACTACCACTACTGCAGATATTAATAATGGTAAAGGTAGCTTTACTTACAGTGTTCCAGAAGATGCTGAAGATGGAACTACATATGAAGTTACTGGAACCACTGAAGAAACTGATGAATATTATGCGGCAGAAGGTACTGGTTATATTGATGTAGAAAAACTCGAAACCAATACTACCGTATCCAATGCTAGTGGGGCACCTGGTGAAACAGTAACCTTAGATGTCGAAGTCACTACTGAAGACGGAGAACCATTCAATGGTGAAGTTACTGTAAATGGTCCTGATGGATTCAGTACAACCGTTACTATTACTGATGGTAAAGGTAGTTTCGACTGGACTATTCCAGAAGATGCTGAAAACGGTACTGAATATGAATTCACTGCAACTTTCGATGGTAATTCAAAATACTTTGCTTCTAACGGAACTGGAATTGTTGATGTATTGACTGAAGAGGAGGAACCTGAGGAAGAGCCTGAGGAAGATCCTGAGGAAGATCCTGAGGAACCTGAGGAAGAGCCTGAGGAACCTGTCGAAGAGAATACAGTTCAACCAGCTCCTATGCTGAAAACAGGTAACCCATTAATTGCATTATTAGCAACTATTGTGTTCTTAGGAATTGGACTAAAACGTAGAGAAGATGAATAAACAGTTTTTAGGAGATTTTTAAATCTCCTTTTCCATTATTTTTTTCTTTTTAATTTTTATTTTATTTTTTATAAAATGAG
>JADLKP010000159.1 GCA_016838945.1 Methanobrevibacter sp. | reverse complement strand
TATTTTTTTAAATAAATTTCTACTTTATTCATTTTTTTCTATTATAATTTAACATTATTCATTTTTTTACTATAATTTATCGTTATGAATGTATTTTCTCTTTGAAAAATTGTTCATTTTCAATATATAAACTTTTCCCTTTGATTTTAATAGCAAAGTCTTTTTATAGGTATGACAAATAATTATAATTAATGCTCTCTTTATGAAAGGTTAATTTAAACCTTGAGAGTATTGATAATTATATGGGATAATTAAAAAAGAGGTTGAGATATATGAGTTCTTTTAAAAGTCCTGCAGATACTGCAAAAGCAGTAGCATCTGCAGCTACCGCAAAAGGTGAAATGCCTATTATTAAACTTGCTATTTTAGGTTTCTTAGCAGGTGCTTACATTGCATTTGGTGGATTACTTGCAGAAGTTGCAAACACTGGTGCTATTGCTGGTGGTGTACCAGTAGGTATTTCTAAATTACTATTCGGGTCAGTGTTCCCTGTAGGTTTGATTATGGTCGTTATCTGTGGATCCGAGTTATTCACTGGTGACGTAATGTTTATGACTATGGGTCTTTTAGATGGAAAAACTAATATTGTAGGTTTACTCAAGAACTGGGTTGGAAGTTGGGTTTTCAACTTAATCGGTGGTATCTTCGTTGCTTATGTTCTTGCTTACGCAACTGGTATCATGGTACCTGAAGCTTTCGCTGGCGGTGCAATTACCATTGCTAACACCAAAGCATTAGGTGGAGCTACCTTTATGGCAGCTGGAAAATCAACTGCTTCTTTAACTTGGGTACAATGTTTCCTTAGAGGTATTGGTTGTAACTGGTTAGTATGTTTAGCTGTATACTTAGCTAACGCAGCTGACGATGTAATTGGTAAATTCTTCGGTATTTGGTTCCCAATCATGGCGTTTGTATGTATCGGATTTGAGCACAGTGTTGCAAACATGTTCTTCATCCCATTAGGTATATTCTTAGGCGCTCCTGTATCTTGGGCACAATTCTTCGTAAACAACTTAATACCAGTAACCTTAGGTAACATCGTTGGTGGAGCTATCTTTGTAGCTTGCGCTTACTGGTTCGTATACTTACGTGACTAAATATGCAATATCAGTTTGGATCTAATATTCTATATTAGTCAAACACAGGGGATTTCTTAATCCCTAAATTTGTATTTACTTATTGTAATATTTGAGCAAACCTATTTAATTCAAATATCAATAAGTATCTACAATATTTGAATGTTTTTTCGAGATTTTTTTTAAAAATTTCATATTTGAAAAAAATTATGCTTATATTTGGAATTGTCAAATTCCATAAATACCATTAGAAACAGAATAGTTTCTAATATCACTTTTAGATCTTTTTAAAGGTCTAAATCACATTTCATGATAATATAATATTATATTATTTATGTACTTCGATATTATTGTCAAATCTTTTATTGGATTATAGCAATAGACACAATTCACAATACACGACACAATTCACAATAATCCTATAAGGTTTTAATAAGTTATTTATTATAATTTAAAAAGACACAATTCACAATACACGACACAATTCACAATAATCAAAGTCTTAATAAATATAATTATTAAAAGTTTCATTTGTTAGTCAATAATCGAATTTGCCAATATGTGAACTAAAACAAAAAATAAAACCTTGATTTTATTATGGAGATTATAAAATGGTTGAGATAAAATATGTACCATCTATTTGTCCTTACTGTGGTACCGGATGTGGTATCAACTTTGTAGTCAAAGATGGAAAGATCATTGGTGTCGAACCATGGAAAAGACACCCAGTTAATGAAGGAAAAGTATGTCCAAAAGGTAACTTCGGATACCAATTCATTAACCACCCAGACAGATTAACTACTCCGTTAATCAAAGAAAATGGTGAATTCAGAGAAGCTTCCTGGGATGAAGCTTTAGACTTAGTAGCTAGCACCCTTAAAAAATATGCTGACACTGACCCTAACAAATTAGGTTTCTACGCATGTGCTAGATCTCCTAACGAAAACATTTACATAACCCAAAAATTAGCAAGAGCTGGATGTGGTACTCAAAACGTAGACCACTGTGCACGTATCTGTCACGGTCCTACTGTAGCTGGTCTTGCAACCACCTTCGGTTCAGGTGCATCCACAAACGGTTATGACAGTATTGAAGAAGCTGATTTCATCTTCTGTATTGGTTCTAACAACATGGAAGCACACCCATTATTCGGTCGTAAAATTATCAGAGCTATTAAAAACGGTGCAAAATTAGTAGTAGCTGACCCAAGATACACTCCTACCGCAAAATTAGCTCATGAATACATGCAATTCAAAACCGGTACTGACGTAGCATTAATGAACGGTATGATCAAAATCATCATTGAAAACGACTTGCAAGATGATGAGTTCATTGCTAACAGAACCAAAGGTTACGAAGAAATGAAAGAAGTTGCAATGAAATACGACCTTGAAAGAGTAGCTGAGATTACTGAAGCTGACCCTGAACAAATTAAACGTGTAGCTATTGAATATGCTAAAGCTGACAATGCAGCTATTGTATACTCCTTAGGTATTACTGAACACTCTCACGGTGCAGACAACGTAATGTCCACTGCTAACTTAGCAATGTTAACTGGTAACTTAGGTAAAATCGGTGGAGGAGTAAACCCATTAAGAGGACAAAACAACGTACAAGGTGCTTGTGATATGGGTGCATTGCCTTCCGACTATGTAGGTTACCAAAAAGTTGCAAACCCTGAAATTACCAAAAAATTCTCAGAAGCTTACCAAATCGACTTGCCAACCACTCCTGGTTTAACCTTAGTCGAAATGATGAACGCTGCTCACTCTGGTGATTTAAAAGTATTATACATCCACGGGGAAGACCCTGTACTCTCCGATGCAGATATTAAGCACACCAAAGAAGCAATTGCAAACTTAGAAATGTTAATCGTTCAAGAATTGTTCATGACTGATACCGCTGCTGAAGCAGATGTAGTATTGCCTGCAGCAGGTTGGGGTGAACAAGAAGGTACCTTCACTTCTGGTGAAAGAAGAGTCCAATGGTTACGTAAAGCTCAAGAACCACCTGAAGGCGCTTGGGTTGACTGGAAGATAATGGAAGAAATTGCTGTAAGAATGGGTAGACCAAGAGAATTATTCCACTATGAAAACGCTGCTGAAATTTGGGAAGAAATCAGAGAACTCGCTCCTTCCTACTACGGTATTACCCACGAAAGATTACTCAAACCTGAAGGTGTACACTGGCCATGTCTTGACCCAGAAGATCCTTGTGAACCTTTAATGCACAAAGACAAATTCGCTCACCCAGACGGTTTAGGAGTATTCCAAGCATTAGAACACAGAGGTCCTGTCGAAGTTGTTGATGATGAATATCCATTACTCTTAACCACTACTCGTATCTTGTTCCACTATCACGCTGCTATGACCAGAAGATGTGAAACCTTAGATAAAGAAGTGCCTACCGGATTCATCGAAATCAACCCTGAAGATGCAGCAGAAAGAGGAATTCTTAACAATGAAATAGTAAAAGCATACTCTAGAAGAGGAGAAATTGAAATTCCTGCTCGTGTAACTGACGACATTAAGAAAGGTATTGTTAACATTCCTATGCACTTTACTGAATGTGCAGCTAACATGTTAACCAACTCCGATTCTTTCGACCCTAAATGTAAAATGGTTGAATTAAAAGCTTGTGCTATTCAAGTAGAAAAATTATAAGGTGAAAAGGAGTAGATTAATATGGCTGTAAATGTAAATGATTTATTTTATGCATACTCTGCTAACGATGCAATTAAAGACAAAGGAGAATACGGTGGAGCAGTAACCACCATCATGAAATACTTACTCGAAGAAGGTATTGTTGATGCAGTTGTTGCTGTAGAAGAAGCAGCTGACCTTTACGACGCTAAACCTATTCTCATCACTGACCCTGAAGATATTATCAAATCTGCAGGATCCCTTCACTGCGGTACATTAAACTTAGCAAAATTCGTATCCAAATACTTAGATGGTGCAAGAGATATGAAAATTGCTGTAACATGTAAACCATGTGACGCAATGACCTTAAAAGAGTTAATGAGAAAACGAAAAGTTATCGAAGAAAACGTAATCATGATTGGTGTAAACTGTGGAGGTACCATGCCACCTGTACCAACCATGAAAATGATTCGTGATGTTTACGAATTAGACCCAGCAGATGTCATCAAAGAAGAAATTTCCAAAGGAAAACTCATTATGGAAACCGCTGATGGTGAAAAAGCAATTTCCATCGATGAACTCGAAGAAGACGGAATGGGTAGAAGAGAAA
Source organism: Methanobrevibacter sp. (assembly GCA_016838945.1). GTDB lineage: Archaea > Methanobacteriota > Methanobacteria > Methanobacteriales > Methanobacteriaceae > Methanobrevibacter. The sequence goes on along the minus strand of JADLKP010000159.1, from coordinate 921 downwards.
ACTGTCAAAGATGTACCATGAACATCCCTACCAACGCTGATTTAGCTTTAGGTAATTGGGGAGTTATTGGCGACTTAGCAGGAAAAGCAACCTTCGTAGAAGTATGCTCCGAAAAAGGTGCAGACATCTTAGGAAAAGTAATTGATGCTGGATTAATTGAAACCCAAGCACCAATCGAAAAAGGTGTAACAATCCGTGCTAATATCGACAGCATCATGGTAAAACAAGCTATGAAACAAAGAGAAAAAGACTTTGCTGGAACATCTGGTGACATCTTAGAAGTATTCGCTGAATACAAAGAAGAATTCTCCAGATGTATGAAATGTTACGGTTGCCGTGAAGCATGCCCTCTCTGTTTCTGTGAAGACTGTTGTCTTGAAGCTGAAGGTCCTGAATGGGTACCTGGCGGATACACTCCTGCAGCTCCATTCTTCCACTTAACTCGTATGGTGCACATGGTGGACGCATGTACCAACTGTGGTCAATGCAGCGAAGTATGTCCTTGTGAAATTCCAGTATCCAAAGTATGGGCTACTGTAAACCAAAAAGTCAGAGACATCTTCGGTTACTACAGTGGTGTGGACAACGAAGCTCCATTACCATTCACTGAATTCGGAGAAAAATCCTACAAAGGATACTCTACTTTGTTATTAGAAGATTTATGGAAATTGATCTAAGTGGAGAAATTCCAAAACAAAATTTAGCATATGGAAATATAGAATAAATTTTAGTTGTTGTAAAACTTTGTAATGGGCATTTTGCTTATTATATTCGTTTTACAATTTTCTATTTTTATTCTCCTTTTTAATTTAATAATTTTAAAAAATAGTCACCTCTTATTCACTCATTACTCAATGAAAACTATTTTTTAAATTATTTAAATTAAAATTTTTTTTATTTTTAAATTTAATTTATTTAATC
>JADLKP010000158.1 GCA_016838945.1 Methanobrevibacter sp. | reverse complement strand
GATTGACCGATCAATTGAATAAAAAAAGGTAAACAGTATTTCAACTATTTACCTTTTTTTTGTGGTGCCACCAGGAATCGAACCGGGGACACAAGGATTTTCAGTCCTTTGCTCTCAAGGCATCGAGAAACTGCGTTTCTCAATGCTACCAACTGAGCTACTGCACCTTATGGATATTTGTTTTCGTAATTCTTCTGAACCGTTATTTCCGGTTTACGTATTGGTTTACTTTTGTACGATAAATCGAGATTTTGTTAATAATTATGTTGTTTATAAATTGGACTTTAGAGAAGACTTTTTCTCTCAATCCTTATCCCTAAAATTACGAAAAAAGAATGAGAAAACAAAGAATTATTGTGTTTATTTCTATGTAATTATCAGATAAACAGTATTTTGTTGTAAATGAGTTCCAAATTTATTTAAGGTGGGGGGATATAGGGAAACAGGGTAACTATGTGTGAAATAAAAAATAATTTCTTAAATTGAGTTTGAAAAACGATTTGAGACCGATAAAATGAGAGTAGGGAAAAAATTCAAAAACAGTACTCTTATATAGACCATTTTAAAAATATTTCCCCATTCTTGAAATAGGGAGTTAAAACATTCCTAAAGCTAAATTTCTTCGATATTCTTTTCATTTACTCATATGCGAATCTGTAAAAAACGGTTTTGCTGTTGTTGGGATAAATCATTGTAATTTCAGTAACAAATCCGTCTTCATCTATTTTATAATTATAAGATATTTTTTCTTCTCCTTGTCCGATGGATGCAGGTAAATGTTTAGTGGCTTTGCCTAACAGAGAATAGTATGGAAAAACAGGAGTACAGTTCTCTTCTTCTATCTTTAATAATAAACCGAACTGATTTTTATTTTCAATTTCTGTGTAGGTAAGATCAATTTGTTCTTCTTGAACATTCATAGTCACCATGTTATCATTTTCCCATTTAAACAGCATTTTTAAGTTTTGATTTTCAATTGATGTTAATTGTCCTAAGCTATTATAGAACATATTACCTATAAACAAAACAGGGAAATCACCATATTTAGTATTATCAATGTACCCTTGACTATTTATTGAACAGGAAACAAACATGTCGCCCTTAAAAACTCTGACACTATCACCAGCATATTCAAAATTTGTTATTCCAAAAATTTCTAAATTATCTGGTGTTATTGAGATAATTCTATTTTGTGAATCATAATTTAATGAGTATTGATAATTATGTTCTCCATTTTGAACATAAATTTTTGAAATATTCTTTAATGACAAATTATTTACAGCAAACATTGTTGTTGCAAATAATATCCCAATAATTATAAAAGAAGGCTTATGCATTGTCACTATTTATCCTTTAAAATTCATACAAAATATTTCAAAGAGGGCATTAGATTCTTATTCTTAGCATAAGAAATTCCATCACCCAAAGTATTATCTATTTTTCTTATTGCATCGTCTTTACACTTATTAACCCAATTAAATGTATGAAATACAGTATCTGATGTTTCATATGTCATATAAAGATTAACTCCTTCTTTCAATAAAGATTCCAATAGTGATTGTACTCCTGGGGCATTCTTTTTACCTTGTCTTTCTAGAGCTTCAGATATTAGCTTGTGAATACCTAAAACATCAATAGAATAATATATTTTCATATTGAAAACTTGTTCAATGGTTATAATCCAACCTTTATAGGAAAATTTTGCTTCCGGATTGAGGGGCAAGTAATTTGACATTCAGATTTTTTTATTTATTTGTACTTATCATATATAAATGCCTTTGCTTTTCCAAAAGCTTCGGTAGCCCTTTCATGACTAACATGAAATTCTTCTTCTATCTCTTTAATAAAATGTTGTCCATAGACGTACAGATAAGCATCAAATGTACCTGCAAACATTTTCATAGATTGAGACTTGCCTGGGTTTTTTGCTTTCCAATCTTCAATCATTTGAGACATTTTGTATTCTAAATATAAAACGACTTTTTCTTCCATATCGTAATTAATATTTATAATGAATAAAACTCTAATTATCAGAATATAATTAATTATCTTACAGTTCTTGTTACTCCATTCTTTGTCATTGTGCTATTAAAAAAATTAATTCCTGTAATATTATCAACTCTGTCCGAAACTCTGTTCATCTCTTGAATAAAAGTAAAATACGGTATCTTTTGATTATTATATCTAATTTTAAGGCTATCGCGAGTCGATTGAGCAAGTTGAGAACTCAAAGCCATCAATTTATTTCTTTCATCTAATAATCCAAGAGCTAATCCTCTAATTGTTGGAGAACTCTGATTTCCAGTCTTTCTCATTTCTTCTTCAATTAATTGCATTCCCACCCCTATATGAGAAGCTAATTCTTCTACTTGTGCTTTTGTTCCAAAATCTAATAGTCCCATAATGTTGTTTTTTTACAATTTAAATCCATCTTGCAGCAATTTTCTCTGCAATTTCATTTAAGCGGTAATCATCCGCCAATTGATGATATTGGTTTATTTTCTCGTTCCAAATTTTTAACTGAATAAGAGCAGCCATTACCGATGTTCCAATGTTAAACCTTGTCATCACATACGGAATAGTATTTGCTGATCCAATTAAATCTGCAGGATTGGGGGCTAACCTGTAACTTACCGAATATCCGATTAATGTGGCTGTGGCTTTTGCTTCATTCACTTTCTGATAAAGTTTGTAGAACTTATCGTCACCGTGCAAGCGAATATATTTCTCTTTATTTCTATTATATATGTATTCCATTGCATTTATGATTCAAGTGCTTGTGCAACTTCGTTCATCATCATAGAGAACATAAGCAGCCATTGTTGAGCGTTCATTGTTTCACCGTTCATCCAAGGAATTTTAGTATTTAATTGCTGTGAATGCGATAGGCTGTTGATGTTGTTCATAATTCTGCGTGATTCAGTTTCTATGTAACTCAATTTGTTGGATGCGTTAATTTTAACACTGTTAGAAATATAATCAGAATCTAACAATTGGATAATTTCACGCATTGTTCTGTTTATGGTAGCAGCATCACTTGAAATTTGATTTTGTGTGCTACTAGAAAAATTAAATAGACCCATAAAGAGTTAATTATTTAAAGTAATAAAATTAAATATTAATTATTTTACCAAAGTATCCAATGTGGTATAATGCTTTAGCTTCAAGGTCATTAATATCACCATCTACAATTGCTACTTTTCTAAGGGTATTTCTCAAAAATTCTTTTTTATCTGGGTTAAATGTTCTAAGTGTAGCATATATGTTAGCTTGGTCAATTTCGGTTATTCTCCATAAGTTATCTACAGAAATTTTTAGACCTATATTTTTAGCAATTTCAGCTAAAATATTTACTTCCTCTAAATTTCTTTTCCCATCACTATCTGCTAGGTAAAACATACACCAGACAATCGCATCTTTTTCTGTATCCGTAAAGTTCATGATAAAATTTTTTTACTTACTTTTCCCCAAGTTCAGTATTAAATTAAACAATAAAAAAAGCGTGGGAACTGTTAAACTTTACCGATTTTAAGGTTCTATCAAAATCCAAATACAAATGAACATCAGCCAAATACCGTATTATTTTGTAATGCTTTGTCGTTGTTTCCTCTTTCTTTTGTGAAATTTTGTAGTCACTTAATCAGGGTAATTTTAAGACGCTTTTCGATTCAAATTAAAAGTTATACAATTAAAATATTGTTTTGCAAAGATATTGATTTTTTACAATAGGCAACACTTTTTGTCTTTTTATTTGTTAAATAATGCAGCAATTGTGTTTACATAATTGTTTGTGTTTTTTTGCTGATAATCACATGTATAGTGAGATTAACTGTAGGTTGTTCGTAATTTCATACAATCCAATAAGTTGTATAAATAATATGTAGAACATTGAAGTTCAGTTTGTAAAAATTGAATGTAAGTAGAAGTGTAGTTCTCTTATTCACTCGTTCTCTTTATTTGGTTTAAATTCAAATAATTGTATCATGCCTGTGTGATTACCCGATGTTTTACTTTGTTTTAAATTGTAGTACCGTTCTATTATAGGTATTTTTACTTTTTCTCCATGCATTATATTGGTAGTGATACCATTTTTTGTAAAAATTTCTCTGAAACCCTCCGTGATTTTATCTTTGTGATACTCTTGATTTTCACCGAATAGAGCAAGGATTTCATCACAAACAGTTTTTGAAAACATTTTTTCTTCATTTATCTTTTGTTCGTGTTCCTTGAGTAATTTATCTATCGCACCTTTTTGATAATCGCATTCTTCAATTGCTGTTTTACCAAGTATATGATAAGCTTTAATATTGTAGTCAATCTCTTCTAACTTCTTTCGGTCTTCTTCTCTGTAAAATTTAGATTCAAACGATTTTTTGTCTTCTTCGGATAAATTACTTTGATAAATTGTTTCCAGTTGTTCAACTAATGACTTTCGTCTATCTACCGAATTTTTAATTTTAGATAAATTGGTTAAATCTGAACCGCTGATAACAGACAAATAATTTTCATGAGTTATGATAAAATGATTTGTTCTTTCATAGGCTTCATGCAAATCATTAGGAGTTACATAGTATGATTTTACTCTTTGTTCATCGTAGAAATTATCAATTTTGAAATAATTTAGCTTTTCGTCTTTGTCTAAAAATTTATTATAAATTGCATTTGATTGCGCTTCTTTTTCAGCTAAATATCGTCCCGATTCTTCTTTTTTTATTCCTTCCCCTTTTATAATTGTTTCTGTATTTATCAATCTTAATTGATAATTCTCGTATTCTAGTTCTGCTTTATCTATGTATTCTTGTATTTCTAATTCTTTTAAAAATGTACCTTTAATTCCGTAAGTTGAAATGTGTGTGAGAGAATTAAACTTTTGACCGTCTTCATAAGCATTTCGGAACCGTCCGTATATTTGAATTGCATTAGTAAAAGGGTCAATTTTCGTGTGTTCGGCTTCATCTAAATCCGTTAATATCAGAATATCAGGTTTTGCAAGCGACAAAATATCGACTGCGGAAAAAAAGCGGGAAGTGAAAAAATTGTATTTTGCTAAAGGTAAATCCAAATCGGGATAGATATTTTTCATCGGGTCTTGCTTACCCTTTGACTTAAAAACACTCTTTGGAGAGCAAAACACTTTATAATCTACTATTCCGTCACTTTCTAATTCTTTAGTTAGTTTCACTACTGTCCAAAGAAATTACCCCATAGGTTCAGTTGATCTGAATCGGAATCATTCATCGGACGTTTTGGTTT
>JADLKP010000157.1 GCA_016838945.1 Methanobrevibacter sp. | reverse complement strand
AAATTAAAAATCTTTCAAAATGAATAATTAAGAATTTCAATAAGAAAATTAAAATAAAAATAAAAATTTAATCCAACTCAGATATGTTTCTAGTGAAATTGTATCCGAAGTTAGGATGTGAACATGCATGAATATGAATATAATTTGCCAAAGTGTTCTTAACACTTACACCATCCATATTATTCAATAGGCCTCTACCTCTTAAGACATCAAATACAAGATCTTGTGTGCTGTCGATATTGAGTTTGGTGTAATGGAATTCATGAGCTCTGAATACATCACCCTTATCTGAAATAAGATTATCCTTATTGGATTGGGCTACAACATAATTCAATCCTTGAACTTTAGGAGTCATTTCAGCTGCATAAGGAATTGCATTCACCATATCCAAACCATCTATGGATTTGGATAGATAGATCAATCCACCGCATTCACCATAAATCGGCCTATCCTCATTGTGGAATCTGTTGATTGACTTCAACATGGATTTGTTTTCTGACAAGTCCTTCTTAAAGACTTCAGGATACCCTCCACCAATATAAAGAGCATCCACATCTGGAATCTCCTCATCCTTATATGGGCTGAATGGAACAATCTTGGCACCATTGTCTTCAAGGGATTCCAAAGTTTCCTTATAATAAAAGGTGAAGATCTCATCAATTGCAACACCTATCTTCAAAGGAGTCTTATTGCCTGTTTTCCATAATTGCCCTGGTTTGGCGCCATTGGTGACTTCAAGTTCAATAGCATCATTATGGTGTTTGTTAAATTCATCCTCATGTGCCTCAATGGCCTTATTCCTATTGTCCTTTACATTGGATTTGCTGCTTGTTTTCATTATGGTTTTAAGAGCATCCAAGTCTATATATTCCTCGGCAATCTTTCCCCAAAGTTCAATGTTTCTATTGATTTTTTCCTTTTCAAGAGCAGGAACCAAACCTAAATGTCTCTCTTCCACAGCAATTTCCTCATTACGTGGAATGCCACCGATAACTGGAACATCTGCTAATTTTTCTACAGACTCTTTAGCCTTTAAATAATGTCTTTTACCCTTAACTTTATTTAAAATAACTCCCTCAATACGAATTTCAGGGTCAAGAGCTTTAAAGCCCAAAACAACCGCAGCTGCACTTTTAACCAAACTGCGAGAATCCATAAGCAATACAACTGGAGCATCTAAAGCTTTTGCAATAGAGGCCGTATTTCCTATGTCGCTTATAGGGCTGATTCCTTCGTATAAACCTCTCACTCCCTCAATGATTCCCATCTTGGAATTTGACTTTTCAAGGCCTCTTTCAAAAGAGCTTATTATCTGGGATTCAGTCATGAAAAAGGAATCCAAGTTCCTTGACACATTACCGGTAGCGATAGTGTGGTAAGAAGGATCTATAAAATCAGGGCCAACCTTGAATGGCTGAACATTTTCATCTTGAAGTGCTTTCATAATTCCTGTAGAAATTGTAGTTTTTCCTACTGCACTTCCAGTTCCAGCAAGTACGACTTTCATATTATTACATTAGCATATATTTTATATAAAATTTTCTTAAAATACGAATGAATTATCTTAAATTTAAAATGATTTTTTAGAAAAATAATAAAAATAAGGGGTTTTTGTAAAAAAAGTAATAATTAAAAAAATATTACCATTAAGATTTAAAAAACAATGAAATAAAAAATCTTGAAAAAAGAATAATCCTAGAAAAACTAAAAAAAAATAAAATGATCATCTCTAAATTTTTAAAAACTTTAGAATAATGCTTTAAATTAAGAATAATAAACTATACATTGCATATAGTAAATAATACATATCAAATACTCATATTTAAATAATTAAAGCATGTAAAATTAATATTAAAATGTGACAGATTTAAAATAGATTTGTTTTAAAAAAATAGAATCTTGAAATTTGTTACGGGAAGGTGATGATATTATAGGAAATTTCGATGCACAAGCAATTATTGGTACTTTAAGTCTAATTGTACAAATATTGAACTTGTACATCCTCAAAAATAAGGGAGATTAATTTCTCTCTTATTTCTTGAGTTTAAATTTATTCCCTATAATATATAAACCTTACCTAATTTAAAAAAATATTCTTTAAAGGTGATAGTATGTTAATCAAAGAGATAATAAATATTGTATTGTTGATCTTAGCGGCAATGATGATATGCATTAACTACAAGCTAAACAAGGATAGGAATATAAAAAGCAGAATATTGAGCATCATTTCCTTAATTTTGGTACTAGCAACAATAATATTATGCTTTGTCTAAATATATGAAAGTGACAAAAATATATATTGTTAATATTTATAAATAACAATGAAGATAATATTATTTGAAAATAACAAAAATTGAAAGATTAATATAAAAAAGAGGTAATTATGTCTACATTAGAAAAAATGCAAGTTTTGGCAGATAGCGCCCAATATGATCTATGCGATTATGTTAGCCATAGCAAGAGCTCTCAAGTGAATCTGCCAGGAATATATCATGCTACAGGACATAACGGATGCAAGATACCTCTTTTTAAAACATTGATGACAAATAAATGTAAAAATGACTGCAAATATTGCATAAACCAAAGCAGACGTAATTTTACAAGACTTGAATTGAGTCCTGAAGAGTTGTCAAGAGCTTTCCTCCACTACTATAACAATGGATATGTCAATGGACTTTTCTTAAGTTCAGGAATAGGGGATACAATAGACAACACAATGGAAAAGACTATAGAAACTGCAAGAATCCTAAGAAAAGACTATGGATATGATGATTACATACATCTTAAAATCATTCCAGGAGCATCTAAGGATTCAATTAAGCGTGCAATGAGCTTAGCCAATAGAGTGAGCTTGAATATCGAGGCAGCTACAAAGGATGGGCTAAGCGAAATCACTTCCACAAAGGATTACAATAAGGACATCCTGAAAAGATTGGACTGGATGAATGACATTGCAAAGAAGAATCCGGGATTTGCAAAATCCGGCCATACCACCCAACTGATTGTTGGAGCAAATGATGAGACCGACCTTGAAATCCTGAAGAGAATGGAAAGTCTCTATAAGAAAGTGGACCTTAGGCGCAGCTACTTCAGTGCATTTTCACCTGTTGAAGGCACTGAATTTGAGAAAAAGGAATCCTGCAATGCAAACAGGACTGCAAAACTTTACCATGCAGATGCATTGTTGAGCGACTATAAATTTGATGTTAAGGAACTTGTCTTTGATGATGATGACAAGCTCTACCTGAATGAGGATCCTAAGATTTTAGCTGCAAGGGAAATGGATATCTTCCCCGTAGAAATCAACTATGCAACATATAAAAACTTGATTCGTGTTCCAGGAATAGGTCCAAAATCAGCAAGGAAAATTATGGCCATACGTAAAAACAAGCCATTCAAAAAACTGGAAGAACTCCAAAGAATAGGAGTTGTGGTGAAAAGGGCAGAACCTTACATAAAATTGGATGGCAACTATCAAAGTGCATTGGATAATTATTGAAAAAGCACAGAAAAATTTTAAATAGCATAATTAAATAAAGATTAACATAACTGAATAAACTTAATAAATTATATGATTAAAAAAAATTGGAAGGGAAAAATGTTTGCTGTAAATATGGAAGAAGCGAAGAAGGAACTTAAAATCCCTGATAAGATCAACATATTTGACACTACCTTAAGAGATGGTGAACAAGCTCCAGGCGTTGCTTTAACAGTAGACGAGAAAATCAGAGTAGCTCAAAAATTAGATGAACTTGGAGTGGACACCATAGAGGTAGGTTATCCTGCAGTATCCAAAGGTGAAATGGAATCTGCAAAAACCATTGGGGATTTAGGACTGAATGCAAGAATAAGCAGTCTCGCAAGGGTATTGGAAAGAGACATTGATGCCATCATAGATTGTGATTTGGATTATGCACATCTATTCATAGGAACTTCACCGCTTCACAGAGATTATAAGCTGAAGAAATCCAAGACAGAAATCATCAACCAAGCTGTCGAAGCAGTGGAATATGCAAAGGATCATGGCCTTACAGTAGAGTTTTCAGCAGAAGATGCTACAAGAACAGAAATGAATTATCTGATAGAATTCTATAAGGCTATTGAAAATGCAGGAACAGATGTAATAAATGTCCCGGATACTGTAGGGATATTGACTCCTGTTACAGCAAGGCATATGATAAGAACACTTAGAAAAAAAATCAATATACCTTTAAGCCTACACTTCCACAATGACTTTGGACTTGCTGTTGCAAATTCAATAATCGGAGTTGAAGAAGGTGCAAGTCAGGTGCATTGCACCATAAATGGTATAGGAGAAAGAGCTGGAAATACATGTCTTGAAGAGCTTGTTGTAAGTTTGAAAATAGCATATGGCGCAAATCTCAATGTAGACACAACCAAATTGTTCAACACTTCCAATTTTATTGGATCCATCACAAACATCAAGTTGCCTCCGCAAAAGCCAATCGTTGGAGAAAATGTATTTACCCATGAATCTGGAATACATGTTGATGGAATCCTAAAGCATTCTGCAACATATGAACCTATACCTCCAGAACTGGTAGGGCATCAGAGAAGAATAGCCCTTGGAAAGCATACAGGTCGTGCAAGCATCAAATCCAAATTGGATTCATTCAATTTGGATGTTACAGAAAAACAGTTTGAACACATATATGATCAAGTCAAGACCATCGGCGATAAGGGTATATGCATTACAGATGAAGACTTGAAATCAATCGTCATTACAGAACTTTCAACCACAGACAAGGAATACATCAAGTTGCTTGGACTGAATGTGATGACTGGTGAATCAGTGTCTGCAACTGCAACAGTAAAAGTTTCTATTGAAGGTGAAATTTTAGAAACTTCCCAAATTGGTGTCGGCCCAATTGATGCATCAATTAGAGCAATCAAGTCACTTGTAAAGGAAACCGTTGACATAACACTTGATGAATACAGACTTGAGGCTATCACTGGCGGTACAGATGCATTGGCAGAAACCTTTGTACTGGTTTCAGATGATGCAGGACACAGGGCAACAGGAAGAGCTACAAGAGAGGATGTGATTCTTTCAAGTGTGGTTGCAGTTATAAACTCAATCAATAAACTCTTAAACATTAAGGAAAATAGTTAAATTTTAATTTTTGTAAAATTTCAAAATTAATTTGTTTAATTATTTTCTATAAATTTTAATAATTATTTAAAAAACTTTTTTTAATTATTTTTCTATGAATTTTAATAATTATTTTTAAAAC
>JADLKP010000156.1 GCA_016838945.1 Methanobrevibacter sp. | reverse complement strand
CATAAAACAAAAATGAAAAAAATAAATCCAGAATAAAAAATAAAAATCATGTGAAAAAATTTATCCATAAGAAAAGAATTTAAAGAATAAAAATTAAAATCAAAGAAATGATAAAAAAACAAGTCAATGAAAAAAATTTAGATTGATGATGAAAATATTTTAAAAAAATGGAATTTTTCATAGATTATTAAAATAAAAAAGAAGTAAAAAAGAAGATAAGAATAAAAAAAAAAGAATAAAAAAAGAATAAGATATGATTATTTTAATATATCTTCCTTGAAATACCTATAGAACCTATAAGCATCATTTAAATCAGATTTATCATCTAATAAAAGCATTTCAGAATTATCAAACACCACATCATCAAAGAAAAGGAATAAAGAAGCAAAAACATCTGAAACTGTAAAGAAGATGTTAGGCAAATCATCAACAATATAGAAATTAATTTTCTTATCCCTTATCAAAGCTTTAATAACATTATCTGCATCTGATTTGACAACCAAATCTGAAATGTTTTTAGTGGTTATTATGTCCAAATAGCCATCATGATTGATTAATGCTTCAGCAATAGCATCCATAAAAATCTTAGAGAAGACAGGCAAGATGATACAGATATATGTGGAATTTTTAATATTATCCAAGTATACATTAATAGGTTTAGCAAATTCAGTAATAGTTGATTTAACTATTGAAGCCCCATTAAAAAGAGACAATTCCTTTAAAAATTTATTAGGAATTGATCTTATAGAATGATTTTCCCAAAATTCCCCATTTGCATCAACGGCTTCCAAATTATACATTAGATTTTCTAAATTCTTTGCAAGTAAAAAGCCAATAGATGATACTGCATACATTTTATTCGGAAACTTTTGAATTAATTTACAGGATTTTAACTCATTTAAACCTCTGGAAATATTACCTGGCTTTCTATTAAACTCAGATTCCAATTCCTTAATTGTTTTACTGGAATCATATAAGCTAAAGAGTAACTTCAATCTTAATTCAGAAGTGACAACAAACTTCAATAAGTTAAAATCATCCAAATCATTTATTCCATCAAAATAGTCAGAATTAATAATTACCCCCCCTTCCGTTAGGATATATAAGGTCTTCAAGTGAAACATAATCTCCACATAATCCTTCATATTCCTCAAAAAGTTTCAAACCGAATTTTATGGCTTCTTCATTGGTGGAAACCAATACACTATTTTGATTGAACTGATGATTTTTAGTATAAAAAGCTGCAACAAAACATTTATCAGAAACTGTGAAGGCAAATTCAATATTATGATCGTTAGGTTTCAATTTGACAAATCTATTTTTAATTCCTGGACTTTTTGGCACATAATCTATAATGAAGTTTTTTACAGCTTCAGAAACTTCATCCGGAAGTATCAATTCAACAGTACAGTCATTATCGACCCAATAGCTAATGATATCATCATGTTTTGGATGGAAATAAGGAAAAATGCCTTTTAAAAATTTAAAGCCCATTAAGGAACGCTGAAAAGTATCAGTAGCTTTGAATAAATCAACATTGTTGGATTCAATTATTTCAGAACCCTCAAGGGATGACAAATCCTTTATTGCATCAATATGAATATCTATAAGAGATTGATTGAGGAAGTCTGATTTTTCTCTTAAAAACTTAGCAGATTTGTTAAAATAGAGAATATCAGTTAATTTCAACCTTGTTTTATTATACAAATAAAACTTTTCTTCTATATTGTAAATAAACTTTTTTTGCTCTAGCTTATTGATATTATCAAGAATTGAACTGTAACTGTAACCGGTTTTTTCTTCAATCTGCTTAATTGAAGCGCCAGAATTAAATAAACAGCCTAAAATTTTTAAACGAATCTCAGAGTTGATTAAAAATCGAATATCTTCTTGAAATTCAATTAAATTTTCTCCATCATATAGATTTGACAAATTCATACCTCCTTCCATTCTTATTGATATTTATATGTCAAAATGTATTTAAACTTTTTAATTGTTCAATAATATAAAAATAAATAGTTAATGACTATACTTTTCGATTGGATATAAATAATTTTAAAAAGTCTATTTAATAAAAAATGAACAATTAGAAAAAACTATGAATTATTATCTTAAAAAAAAGAATAATTAAAAATAGAAGAATTAAAAAAAAGAAATAAAAATAAAAATAATTTAAAAAAAGAAATAAAAATGAAAATAATTTAAAAAAATAAGAATGAAATGGCCTCAGATCGCCCATCATTCATCACGTATCAGAGCTCATAGGGTTCATCACAGGCCATTTTAAGATTATGAAAATAGAAAAAAAATAGAATTAAAAAAATGAAAAGTAAGTTCGAAATTATCCGAACATTACTCCGCCATTGTCATCTAACTGACCGGTTGAATTTTTACCCATAATCTTATCAATAGCATGTTCAAAGTCTATTTTAAGGATATGGTCTCTTTCTTCACGGATAGCAAACATACCTGCTTCAGTACAGATTGCCTTTAAGTCTGCACCGGATAATCCTTCAGTAAGAGCAACAATATCATCGATTTTGATTTCAGGGCTTAAATTCATTTTCTTAGTGTGGATTTTAAGAATTTCACGTCTGCCATCTTCATTTGGAGCTGGAACTTCAATGAATCTGTCAAATCGTCCAGGTCTGAGTAAAGCTGGATCCAAGATATCTGGTCTGTTGGTTGCGCCAATGATACCAATATCTCCACGAGATTCGAAACCGTCCAATTCTGCAAGCAATTGCATAAGAGTTCTTTGAACCTCTCTGTCTCCACTGGTAGAACTTTTAAGTCTTTGTGCTGCAACTGCATCAAGCTCATCTATGAAGATGATACTTGGTGCCTTTTCTTTGGCAAGCTCAAATACCTCTCTAACCATTCTTGCTCCTTCACCAATGTATTTTTTAACAAATTCTGAAGCAACAACCTTAATGAAAGTTGCATTGGTTTCATTAGCTACTGCTTTGGCAAGCAAGGTCTTACCGGTTCCAGGCGGACCATATAATAAGATACCTTTAGGTGGGTCGATACCAACTTTTTTGAATAATTCTGGATGTTTTAAAGGCAATTCCACAGTTTCCTTTACTTCAATGATTTGATCATCCAAACCACCGATTATATCATAGGTAACATCAGGTTTAGCTTCAATTTCCATACCAGAAACATTTGCATCCTTTTCAGAAGGCAATACTTCCACAACACCAAAGGTTTGTTGATTTAAAGCAACTCTTGAACCTGGCTTTACTAATTTTTCGTCCAAGAACTTTGAATAGTTGATAAGGAAACTTGGTCCAGTACTACTCTTTACGGTTAATCTGGAATCATCCAAGACTTCAGTAATGGTAGCCAATATAAGTGGAGGTGATCGGAATCTTTCGACTTCACCCCTTAATGATTTTAACTCTCTTTCTAAACGAATTTTTTCATTTTCAGTTAGAATCTTATCTTTTTCAAGCTTTCTAACTTTCCACATAAGGTTACGTTTAGTTTTTGTATTTTCTGCCTTAAGCAAATCTATTTCTTTTTGAAGTTCATCAACGGATTTAGGTTCATCTACTTCTTCTATTTTAGTAGGGTTGCTAATATTTTGAACTTCATTTGGAGAATCTTCCATATTATACTCCTCCTTTAAAATATAACTCATTTTGAAAATGATTGAATCACATTTTATAAAATTCTATTTCACTAAAGTTTATTTACAATTTTTTTACAGCTAATTTATTTATTTTAAATTATTTACATTTAATAATTTTACATATTACAAATAGAATTAATTATTTCATAAATAGTTAATTCCATATAATCTAATTGTTTCGTAGATTATAAAATTATTTATACATAGTAATATATAAAGCTTTTCTTAATTTTAGTAAGAAAAATATTTAAATAATTTTTTAATTGAAAAAATTGATAAAAATCATAAAAACATTAAAAAAAATACAAGAAAAATAATTAAAAAATATGAGAAAAAAAAGAATTAAAAATAAATAAATTATAAACGATTAAATTATTTTCTTTTAATTTTAACAATACTTCCTAATGTATTTGGACCAGACGCAGAACTTTTAAATGATTCCAAGTCAATATCATCATATTTTTCAATCAATGTAATGTTCAAGGTCTTTTCAAGCTTTTTGGCTAATTTAACATCAGGTTCCATCTTTCCGGATTCAATTCTGTTGATTACTGAAACCTTTTCATAGATCTTAGCACCTAACTCTTCCCTTGTCCAACCTTTTGATTCACGGGCCTGTCTAACCAAGACATTATAATCTTCTACAAGCTCATCCATTGAATCTTCTCTACGTCTTCTTTGAATATTCTGTCTATTCGCTTGAGGTTTCTTTTTCATTGGTTTTCCTTTCTTATCCCTTGAAACGAATTTTCTCTCAAGAGGAGTGTCTTTTTGAACCCTTCCATACTTAGAACATTCCTGACAAACCTCTAAAACAGAACCATCAATTTTTGTTCTTACAGGCCTACCTTCTATAGGTTTACCACATATTTCACATTCCATGTTTAAATATATGATATTTAAATTATTTAATACTTTTTAATTAGTTCTAAATAGTTATTTACTTGGTAAACTTATAAAAGAGATGAAAAGATAAAAAAATAAAAAATAAGTAAAATAGAAAAAAATTAAACGAATAATAATGGAAAAATAAAAAATAAGTAAAATAGAAAAAAATTAAACGAATAATAATGGAAAAATAAAAAAATCATATAAAAATTAGATAAATAGATAAGAAAAATAAAATAAGATAAAATGAGAAAATATTGAAAATAATTAATTATAATTATTTACAGACTCATTACTGCTCTTTTTATTGTTTTTATAATCCTTCATTTGAGTGGATTGCTTTTTGCCTGAATAATATCCCCTAAATACTTTTGCATCGTTTAAAGCCTTATTCAATTCTTTGTAATCATCATAATCATTGCTTATAACAATAATATGAGCAGGAGGATGGATCTTTTTAATCTGTACAATTGCTGTGGCTGTGTCCTCTTTTACACGAAATACTGTAGCAACCTCAGATTTGGTTCTAAGTGGAGCTTTTAAAATATTTTCAACAATCTTGTCTGCATATTTTGCATCAATTCTTTTTGGTTTAGTTGTTAAATTTAAACTTGCATGCCTTTCAACATCTGCAATCGCATTAAGAATTTTTGAATTGTTTTCTCCCCTAATTAATATCAAAGCCATATTATCCCATTAAAAATTATATAAAAGTTGACTCTAAATGAACTATCAAACCATTTAAAATCTTTTTGAAAAGTAAATTTAATTAGTTTTTTAAAAAAAAAACTAAAA
>JADLKP010000155.1 GCA_016838945.1 Methanobrevibacter sp. | reverse complement strand
AAAGAAGAAATAAGAGCGATAAAATAAGAATAAAAATTAAAATAAAAAATAAAAAAAGAAGAAAGAAGAAATAAGAGCGATAAAATAAGAATAAAAATTAAAATAAAAAAATAAAAAAGAATTGAAATAAAATCCCTTCTTATTTGACTAAAATCATATTTTTTGATTTGAAGATTTTTTGATTTGATTTTTGAATTTTATCTCTTGATTTGATAATTTTTTCGTTTGACTTTTGAATTTTAATTTTTGATCCTAAATCTGATTCCTTAAATTTTCGATATATTATTCTAAAGAATGCATAAAATACAAATATATAAAAGACAAAAATCAATACAACCCAAGATAAACCTTTAAACATATCCATTTAATACCCTCCTAACTATTAAAATAATAAATCATGAACCTCTTTTAAGAAATTTCAATTGGTTTAATCAAAAAGCATAAACAATAAGTAGCCATATAGGTATACCCTTATAGGTATATGCCTTTTTGAAAAAAATATAATTTCCAAAATATCCGCATCATCATAATCTGGAATAATATTCTAATATAGTAGAAACGTCATTGATTGCCTCATCACTTTCACCTGCTTCAATTGCATTTCTAATACAATTTTCGAGGTGACCTTCCACTATAATATGACCTACTTTGTGCATAGCTGATTTAGTAGCATTTACTTGCATTAAAATGTTTTCACAAGGAATGTCCTCTTCAATCATACGATCGATAGCATTTAACTGTCCGATAATTTTATTAATTCTTCTGTGAAGATTATCTAAATCCATACATTGTTTCATTGTAACACCTTAATAATTTTTAGAAATTTGTTGATATACCTATGAGGGTATACCTATACTAATGTAGAACTTCCTACTATATAAAGGTTATGGAAATATTGTAAAAATCAGTGAAAATTTTAAAAAAATAGCTGAAAAATAATAAGAATAGTTGATTTAAAAAATTATGAAAAAATAAAAATAACTGAAAAATATAAAAAATAATTGATTAAAAAAATTGAAAAAAAGAAAAAATAAATTAATTTAAGAATTAATTTATTATAACTGACCAAATTGTCTTAATTTCTCTGGGAAATATGTGTCTACTACATATTCAAGACCATATTTGGAGAAAGATTGCTGTTCTGCTTTTTTACCAATCTTAAGCATTTTCTTAATCTCGGTTTGCCAGAACTCAGTTTGATACCTTGGGTCTTTTGAAAGCTCTTTCAATCTTAATACATCGATATCTTTCAATGGGTCTGTTGGAAGATCATATTCAATGATATCGGATGCAGTTACTCCTAAGAACTTAGCATCAGGAGTAGCTAAATCATGATTTACGTGAGCTAACTTTGCACTTCCAGATATGATTACCTGTCCGATGTGGAATCCCCAAGGGTCTCCGTCGTTACAGATGTAAACTGGAAGGCCTAATTCTTCATTAACCCTTTTAATGAATCTTCTTGTAGCACGAGCTGCTTGACCTTTAAGACCTACAATCAAACAGTTGAATCTGTTATGAGCATCTTCCTGCACCAACCTGTGGAACATCCCCATGGTTTCCACTGCAAGTACGAAGTCTGCACCGCAATCCAATAATTCAACTTGGTCAATGGTTGGTGAAATGGTATAACCAGATTTACCTGCTCTTGCAGCATTGATTTCAAAATCACCATCAAGAAGGGTAATGTCACCATATACTGATGCACCGTCTTCCTCAGGCATTAATCCTAAATCTTCACGAGTAGCACCTAATGCAACTTCCAAGTCCTCACCAACAATGTTGGATTCCTGTTGTGTATTGAATTCAATACCCCAACCCTCAGAGATATAATACATTTCCCTGATGGTAGCGGTTTTATCTCTTAATACCAAATCCTTACAGAAATTAGCAACATAAACCATTTGTCCTAATTTTCTGATTTGCTTTACATTTCCAAGAGACCTTTTTCCGAATCTGTCTCCAAGAATATAATAACGTTTATCAGGATCATAAACAATATTTCCGGTACCTCTTGAAGGAATTCTTAATGTAGGCACCTTTTCCTTTTCAACTTCCTCAATGATTTCTTGACCAAAAGCTTTGAGTTTATTGAAAGTGTATTGTCTTCTTTGCTCCTTATGAGTATGTTCATGTTTAGTTTCTTCAGCCATCTAATCATTCCTCCTGGTCCTCTGAGTCAAATAATGTGGATTGTTCACTCTTTTTAGATTTTTGCTTTCCAGGTTTTTCATCATCTAAAAATGCTTCATCCAAATCGGATTCTTGAATTCTATCCTTACGGCTTGAATGTTCCTTATCCACAACATGACCGAATTCGTCAAGTTCCTCAAGCAAGGAATCCACGTAATCTTCCTCTTCTTCCTCTTCTTCGACTTTTTCTCCCATCAATTCTGCCAATGCCCTTCTTGTTACTTTAGCAAGAACAGGTTTGTAATCAGGAACACCTGTTTCAGCAAGTGATGCCGCCTCTTCAATGATAACAGGAACGTAGTCTTCAAATATCTTGGATCTCATCGCTTTTTCCTTTTCAGCCTTTTTAGATCTGATATGTCTTTGAAGTTTTCTTGCTATTTTCATGGTAGCCTGTCTGATTTCATGAACAATCTCAGGTTCTGGAGCAATACTTTGCTTACCAGTGGATAAATAAGGAACTTGAGTGGAAATAATATTTACAAATAAGGTAAGTGGAGTGTTATCCAAGTCTCTAAGACCATATCTTCTCCAATCGATGGATTTCAATGCCTCAGTAATTGCACAGCTTCCTGCATCAAAGGTCAATGGAACCCTATTAGCAAATCTTAAGATTTCAGATTTTCTTTGCTCGTTTACAATTCTACCTGCATCTCCACCGTAAGCTATGCCAGCTTCCACAATGAATGCTACACCACCTTTATAGGTAACAGGGCTTCTTGTGATTGTAGTGATGAACTCAGGTTTCAAGATTAATTTCATACCTTTTTCAATCTGTTCTTCACCAATAGGAATAAGTCCAGAGGTAGGTGGAGCCATGAATTTCATTTTTTCAAATGCTTCAACCATAGCTTCTGCTTCCGCCCAAGTCATGCTTTTTGGACGTTTTTTCATGTCAATTCCAGTGAGCTCTTGAAGCTCTTTAATTTTCTTGGAAGACATTCTTGACAAGGAACTTGTCAACATACTTTTGAAGTTTCTCTTGTCAGTGGTTTTAGCAATATGAGTAATATCGTCAGCGGTAACACCTTTAGGGTGAGGCAATACTTCTTTAGGCAATACTGGAACGATTTCAGCTGCTCTTTTAAAGATGTATTTGTGTCCTTTAGGATCTCTAAAAGTAATCTTTGCATGTGGGTTAGCAATCATGGTTCTACGAATGTACTCAAATGCACCTTGTTCTGCCAAGGAGTAGGATACCTCTTTAAAATGAAGTTGGATACATACACCAGTGCTTTCTGGAGTGAAATGTTCAGTTTTGATGATATCCCCAACATTGTTTTTTACATCCATCTTAAATTCCATTTTGACCCCTTTAAGTTCACCATCCTCTTTCCAACCGGAAATTACATGGGTGGACTCACCAGTAGTCATTTGAGATAGAAGTACACAACCACTGCAACCTAAACCTTGTTGCCCTCTTGATTGAATATTTCTAAATTTGGAACCTGCAAACATCTGACAGTATACTTGAGTTACAAATTCCTCAGGAATACCTGGACCATTATCGGAATGTCTCAAAAGATAATGTTCCTTTCCAAGTTGCTTTAAATCAATTCTGATTTCTGGTAATATGCCTGCTTCCTCAGCTGCATCAAAACTGTTTGTAATCAATTCGTGGAAAACAATAGTTAAAGATCTGATTTTACCAGAAAATCCTAACATCTGTTTATTTTTTCTAAAGAACTCTGATGGAGTCAATTGGTCAAAATTCTCAAAGAGTTCTTGTGCTTGTTGAGACAAATAAAACCTCCTTCACATAGTTTTTAATTAATTTGATTAATTAAAATAATAAACTGCAATAAATCATTTTGAGAAATGATTTATTGAAATCTAATTTAAAAAAATTCCTATAAAAAATTTCAAATTCCCATTAAATATATGCAAAGCAAAAAACTTCTAAATGGCAATGTATCAATAAAATTTTGTAAATTTAATAAAAATCATAAGTTTGGATAAAAATTTTATTAAAATTAAACAAAAAATATTTTTATGGAAAATTTTTATATAAAAATGAAAAAATTACTACAATTTTAGACAAAAGAATAATATCATTTTTACAAAAATGTATCAAAACTATAGTAAATATATCACTATATATACATATGTACTTGAAAGTATATAAAAGTTTTTAATCGCTATAAAAATTTTGATAAAAAATATATCATATGCCATAAAAATTTAAGCAAAATATAATTAAATTACATACCACTAAAAAATATCATTAAAAAATATCATACCATACATATATCTTTAATGAAAAATAACAATTAATTAAGAAAATTGATTCGAAGCAATAAAAACAATATCAATTCGTAAAAAAATTTTTAATATGAAAATGATTCAGAAAATAAATATCAAGAAAAAAATTAGGAATGAAAAAAGTAGAAAAAATTAAAAAATAATAAAAAAATAAAAAATGAAATTGAAGACATTAAATAAGAAAATATTAAGAATTAATGAAAAAGGTAAAGGAAAAATTCTAATCCAAGTCATCACGGAATTGAATTTCATCTCTTTCTATTCCGACAACTTCTTTGAATTCTTTCATTTTACGTTCATTTTTCTTATTTTCTAAAAATGCATAGACTGACTTATGTCTTGATCCGTTAAGAATCATTTCAACTGCTTCCTTAGCGACCATAACATTCTGTAGCTCACCAATCAAGGAAACAGTTTTGCCATAAATAGCCATATCCACTTCAGCCATATCAACAATTATCTCTCTGGTTTTTCCATCTTTTCCAATGATTCTTCCTTTATATCTTGCCATTGCCTTTTTGGATTTTCCAACATATAAAGGCAATTTGATTATTTCTAAATAAGTATCATCTTTATTTAATTTTAATGCTACACGAGGATTGAAACCACGTGCAATAGCTTTTACAATATGATTTGCTTTCCATACACCAAGAGGATCTTCCATATTTTCATTAGGATAAATAGCTACGGTACACTCCTCACTATCAATATCTAAATGAGTATTAGTTGCATTTTCAATTAATTGTTTGGTTTCTCCTTTTGTTCCAATTAAAGCACCTACTCTATCTGCAGGAACTTTAAGATAATCAGTTTCCGGCAATTTATTCACCTCTTTGATTTATTTTAAAAAATTTACAATTATATATTAAATATTTAAATTAAATTTAATAAATATTTTGTTAAAATTAAAAAACACTC
>JADLKP010000154.1 GCA_016838945.1 Methanobrevibacter sp. | reverse complement strand
TAAAAAAAAAATAATAATAATAACAGTAATAATAAAAAATATTCATTATTCAATTAAATCATTCATAACAGCACCTAAATACTGAGTCAAATCTTGGGCTCCAAATCCATATCCTTGAGCTTCATAAGTCAAATCCCCAGCTTTTCCATTAAGGTATGGTGCAAGCATTGCTGCATCAAAGCTGTTCAATCCTTGAGAGAGTAAGCTTAAGGCAATTCCTGCCAATGCATCTCCAGTTCCACCAACAGTCATTCCAGGATTGCCGGTTCTATTGATCTTCAACCTATTTCCATTAAAAATGAAATCATATTTTCCTTTCAAGATAACGGAACCGTCGATGCTTTGGGTAATCTTGTGAATAGCATCAATCTTATCATTGACTTTCCTGTAGTCCAAATTCTCCTTCTCATCCAACTTAGCAAATTTCTCCAAATGATCCAAATCCTCTTTTGGAACGTTTTTAAAGAATGACTTGAATTCAGATAAATGAGGTGTGATTACCAAATCCTCTTTTTTTGAAACCAGACCTAAATCAACCAATTTCAATGCATCTGCATCCAATACTAGTGGTTTGTCGATTTTCATTGCCAAAACATTGAACAATTTGCCTGTTTCTTCCATTTGACTTGAACCAGGACCTAATAAAACTGCATCGACCTTGGATGCAATTTCCAAAATATCGTCCAAATCTTCAAGAGCCAAGTAATCTCCTTTTGCTTCCTGCACAATAAAGTCTTCAGAAAATGACTTGACAGGTAGAGCAGCATTTTTTGGAGTGTAGATATAAGTCAAATCAACACCAGTGGCAATAGCTGCCTTAGCTGAAATGGCTGGTGCACCATAATACTCCTTGCTTCCTCCAACAATCAAGACCTTACCATTGTTTCCCTTATGAGAATCTTTAGGCCTGTTTTTTAATCTGAGCAAATCCCCACCTTCAACAAACAATTCAGCTTCAATTGGAATTCCAATATCACAGGTGATCACCCCACCGGTCTTTTCCTCACCTGCCAACTTGACACCCGTCTTGATTTTGTGAAAACTAACGGTATAATCTGCTTCAACAGCAATGTCGAATATCTCTCCAGTTAATGGATCCAAACCTGAAGGAGCATCTACAGCAACCTTTATACCACCTATTTCATTGATCAATTCGACGGTTTTTCTTACCTTTGTTCTGAGTTTTCCTTTTATTCCAGTTCCAAGAAGACAATCAAGAACAATATATTCACTATTTTGGTCCAAATCTATCTTGTCTAAATCAGATGAATCCTTAATGAAATCAACAGACAAACGTGAGACTCTTGGTTCCATATTCATCAATATCTCAAGGTTCGCCAATGCATCATCAGACTTGATTTCATCTAAGGTATTCAAAGCATAAACCTCAACTTCAAATCCCCTATTCAACAAATGCCTTGCTGCAACAAAACCGTCTCCACCGTTTCCTCCTGAACCAGTGAAGATTAAGATCTTTACAGGCTTTGAAAACTTAAAAGTTGAAAGGGCCGCCACCTCATCAGATAAGGATTTGCCTGCATTCTCCATCAAGCACAACCGAGAAAGCCCTAAATACTCACAATTATAATCTGTTGTCATCATGTCAATTGGATCCATTGTTTCACCTTAATCATTTATAATTGAATTTTTATAAAAATTACAATAAACATTATATTATATAATCATACTAATAATTAAATATAAGGACAATAGTTGAAAAATATAAGTCAACTTAAAAAATTAAAAAATAATAGGATTTTTTATAAAATTCAAAACTGGAATCCAAATGAGGAATAAAATGAAAAACCTAGAAATCTTATTGAATTATATAAAAAAAGACAAAACAGGAATTTTTGCCATCCTCATAATTGTTATTATCATATTATATGGGATTTTAGGATCCATTTTTATCATGAATCTGAACACAGCAGATTCAGTATATTACACTATAATAACCATTGCTACAGTAGGATATGGAGACATTATCCCAATAACTCCATTGCAAAAGATTTTTAGTGTGACACTGGCCCTATCCGGAGTAGGGCTCTTAGCATATATTGTTACATTCATTATTAGTTCAGTTACACAAAACCTACATGACATTAGGAGTGGAAGAATTATGGAAAGAAAATTAGCTGAAATGGAAAATCATTATATTTTATGTGGTTTTGGACGAGTAGGTGCCGCAGCTTATGAAGAATTAATGAAAAGACAGCAAAAAGTAATTATTATAGAAAAAAATGAAGAAAAATTAGATGATATTGAAAAAAATGACAATGTAATTGCACTTCATGCAAATGCAACAGAAGATAAAACCCTTAAAAAGCTCAATATTGATAAGTCATTAGGAGTGATTGTGACAACTGGAAGTGATGTCGATAACTTATTCATAGTCCTTACAACAAGGGAATTGTATAAGGATGCGTGGATTGTTTCAAGGGCAAGCAAAAAGGAAAACATTAAGCGATTAAAGCATGCCGGTGCAAATAAGGTTATTTCTCCAGAGGCAAGTGGTGGAACTGACATTTACTTCGCTGCCGTACAACCTAATCTAGTCCACATCACTGAGAGGCACGGCATTAATTTCATTGGAAAAGAATTGGAAATCCTTAGAAAATACAATTGCCATCTTGAAAATATAGAATACCATTTCCATGGAATCAGAACTCCTGTTTCAAGAACAATTGGCGTTTTAGATGAATCTGCAGAAGACAATTTCGTCGAAAAGATCAACACAGATAAAAATGTCAGAGAATCTTTGGAAACAATCTACGAAACTGTAAATGAAGTTCATTCCCATTGGGTATCAGGTCCAGACAAATTCTTTTTAAATATGGCAATCGAAGAACTTAAAAATGAGGGAATTGTTTTGGGAGTCAATTTAAGCTTTGATGAAATAAATGAGTTTACTAAACAATTTAAAAAGTAAACTCTAACTCTTTTTTTATAAACTCAAGAGGAATTAAAACTCAAAATCTATTTTCATTTCCATTAGATTCTCAGTTTCCTCAAGTTTATTAACTAGTCTTTCATCCAAATCAGGATTGTTGTCGTTATAATCAATTTCTCCAAATTCGCTTCTAGGTGAGAAAGCCAAGTAATCTTTTTCTAAACTAAAATCATCACCGACATTTCCAACATTTCCACGAGCATCAAGCCTAATCCACTTATTTGAATCTTCAATATAGACCGTATTCAAGGCATGGACAATATGGCCTAAACTATCATCCTCAGCTATTGTAAGGAGTTGATAGCTGATTCCTGATGGAATTCCATTTGCTCTGAGAAGTGCTGCAAGAAGACATGATTTTATCCAGCATATGCCTGTCTTATTTATTAATGCATCACTGGCTGTCCTTGAAACTATATTTGTTTGTATATCCCATGAGTGTGGAATTTGATCTCTGACAAAGACATAAGCTCTTTTAATATAATCTGCATCATCACATGATTGCTCTTTTAATTTCTGAACCTTTTCTTGGATATGTGGATTCATATAATCAATGCTTTTTGTCTCCAGCAAATATTCCTTCATTCAGACCATTCCTCTACCCCATAAATTGTAAGCAATTTCAAAAAATTAGTTAAAAAATAGATAAAATAGATATAATAAAAGAAAAAAGTGAGATAATAAAATTATCTCAAAATATTAATACACCATCTTAAGTTAATGTACTAATTAAATTAAATTTTAATAAATTACAGAATTATTCAAATAATTCGTGTAATTTCATGATGTAAGCACCTAATTTACCATCGAAGTTACCTGCACTGATTTCAAGTACACCGTCAACGGTACAAGCTGCCATAATACCAGCTTTCATAGCTGCTTTTACAGATTCTTCATCTACACCATCAATAACGATTTCAAATACACCGTCAGCGTCAGCTCTGATGTCAGAGTCAACTTGGTCTTTTAAGGTTACACACATTTTTTCGTTAGTGGATGCGTTTAAGAATTTGGAATATTTGTTGGATCCTACTTTGGAACCGGAAGCAACCATACCGCCAGGGAATGGGGTGATGGTACCAGGCACGTGAGAAATTGCTTTGACAGCTAATTGAGCTGCTTTTACTCCAGCCATTACATCTTTTGCTAAAATGAAGAAGTTTCCTCCAGCTACACCATCTTTGTAACCGAATTCAGATTCTACTAAGAAGTCACCAGACATGATTGGAATTGAATGTACTTTTCTTCCATCAATGCAACATTCTTTTTCGAAACCGTCACCGAAGAATTTGAGTTTGTTACCGGTTTTTAAGGTTTCTTCAGATTCAAGTAAGTTGAATGCAGCTGCAGTAGGAGCGGTTAATACACACATACCGATTCTTTCCATTAATTCGTGATCGAGTGCTTTTTTACCGCCTTGACAGATCATGATTGCGTAACCAGGTCTTCCGTCAGGAGTACATTCAGCTGGTACAAAACAGTCAATACCTGCTTCAGCAGGACATCCGATTACAGAAGTTCCGTAACCAGTTGCTTCAGTTGCTGCGATTTTAGCTAATCTTGGAGTAGCTGCAGTTACTAAAATTCTAGTTACTTTAATTCCGAAACCTTCTGCGTAAGTATCTTTAATTTCTACACCGTTAATTTCCATTTTTTCACCATAAATATTTATAAAAAATTAGAATAAATTAAAATCTCGAGATTAATTTATAACAAATTAAAGTTAGTTAATTTATACTAATGATTAATTATATATTAATTCATTAAAATAAAGTTTCCTATTTAATTGCAAAAGAAAAAATTGTTTAATGATCTATTGATTAAATTGAATTCAAATGACAGATGATTTTTAAATTATTCTATTTACTTTCCACTCCAAATATGATAAAAATAATTAAATTTATTTAAAATATTATTCAATATATTTATTTAAAATATTATCCAATATAATATTAAATATTATTAAGGTGTTTAAATGGAAAGAGAAAGTTATTATTTTTTACTGTTGCTGATTGGACTTGCAGTATGCATAGGAGTATTCTGGTTCCAGTTTAACAATGATGTGAGTACATTTATGATAGTCAATGCTACTGAAGTTGAAGAGGGAGGATCATTTAAAGGTGCATTAATGGATTCCTACGGTCAAGGAGTAGCTAATAAAACCATCACATATCATAAGCCAGGATACCAGATGGGAACATTGGTTGATACGACAACGGATGAAAATGGTGAATTTTTCATAGAGGATGCCCAATATCTGGAAGATGCCGGCAAGGATAACTATTATGGTGATTTTACTTATGCCGGTGATGGAAAATATAAAGGATGTACCTATGGAAGAAACATTACAGTAATCCCAAATTAAAGTATTTTAAAAAAAAGATTATTTTAATTAATAATCTTTAAATTAATTCTTATCATAAATAAACTAATTTAAAAAAAAGATTATTTTAATTAATAATCTTTAAATTAATTCTT
>JADLKP010000153.1 GCA_016838945.1 Methanobrevibacter sp. | reverse complement strand
TAAACAATTTAAAAGTTATATTTAAATTTAATGACCAATATCATTAATCTTCATAATAAAAATAAATTAATATACAGTTAAATATTTATAATTATGTTGCTGAACTATGAAAACATCATTTTTAATAACTTAACTAACTTAATGATTTGATTAAATCAAATATCGATAAAAGCAGGAGATTAAAATGGCTAAAAAAATAATTGCAGTTAATGCAGGACCAAGAAAAGGATGGAATACTGATACTTTAATTGATGAAGCGATAAAAGGTGCAGAATCTGCTGGAGCAGAAGTCCAGAAATTCAACTTGTTCCGTTTGGAAAAATACACAGGATGCGTTTCATGTTTTGGATGTAAAAAAAATAAATATAAAGGACATTGCATACGTAAAGACGGTTTGACAGAAGTATTGGATGCAATTCGTGAAGCTGATGGATTGATAATCGGTTCTCCAAACTATTTAGGTGAACTTACTGCATCATTTAGAGCTATTTATGAAAGATTGGTATTTCAGAACTTGACATACAATTCAGAGACTCCATGCTGCAATGAAAATCCAATTCCAACATTGCTAATTATGACAAGCAATGCACCTGATACAATGTATGCGGAATTGCTTCAAAATTATCAAAATGTTTTTAATAGATTTGTAGGACCAACTGAAGTCTTTGTATCTGGAGAAACCCTTCAGCTTAAGGATTACAGCAAAACAGATTGGCCATGGTTTTTCAATGCTGAAGAAAGATACGAAAGACATGAAAAAATTTTCCCTAAAGAAAAAGAAGCGACTTTCGAGAAGGGAAAAGAATTAGTGTTATAATTGATGAAATCGAAGAAGCTTTCAAACTTATGGATGAAAAGCCAAAAGACTTGATCAAACCTATCATTTACACAGATGACTTATAGATTAATCTTTTATATTTTCTTTTTTTATTCTTTATTTTTTTATAATTTTTTCTATTTTTATTTAAACTGCTATTTTCTTATTTTTTTTTTAAACTACTATTTTCTTATTTTAAATAAAAATTATATTTTCTTAAAATTCCAATTGTTCTGCAATGCACATCTTACAGACTGCATTAGGAGAGTCAACATTTGCATCCTTTACAGGGCAATAGTACTTTCCATTTATTTTTTCTACATACAATGAACCTGGAAATGGAGTTCCAACAGGATGTATTGGCTCTTCAAGAATAAAAGTAGTGTATAGTGATATGATAGAATAGACTAAAGGAAACTTTGTTTTATGGCTTAATGATTCAGAATCCCCATAGGACTGCAATGTTGCCACTGCATCTATAAACTCATCCTTATCTATTTTATGTGTATAATGATTATTATTAGCCCTTACTTCATTTAAGCGAGCTAAAAAGTATTTTGCATATATCCCATGACTTTTCTTTTTATAGCTGTCTTGAACATACTTGCTTTCCTCAATCAGTTCTGCATTGATTTCCATCAAGTCAAATACAGATACTGTTCCTGCATAATCCTTTAATACCTGTAAAAGCGCATCATTGGATATGCTATCCTCTCCAATAACAACATGTGAAAATTCCTTATACATTTCCTCATTTATAGTCATGAAATCACTCAATCATTTTTAAAATGCATTTTTTATTAAAAAAATTAAAAAATGATGAAATATATTTTCCTTAATGACTTAAATATATAATTTATATAAATCCAAAGGAATAACCTGCATTTTTGCAAACGCAATACCTACATAATGACCTTTTATCCTTAATGTGGATAATCCTGTTCTTGCATTTGTATTCACCGTTTTCCAAAAAGACATCATACTTTGTAGGATTATCTCCAAAAGGATGCAATGGCTTTTTAGCTATTAAAACAAGATATAAAGAAAGTTCTCTTGTGAAATCCCTTGTTTCAATGTCTCCTGGATCATAAACGCTGAAATAATAGTTTACATCATCTCCTATATTCTTAATTACAGCATCTTTTATTTCATAGTCCTCTTCAATATTCTTTTCATATATCTCATCATAAATTGAAGAATTATAAATAGCTAATCGTTTTGTTATGCTATCAGGATATCTCTCATCCGTAGCTTTTCTCTTTAAATAGTCTATAGGATAATCTTTCAAATTTTCTCTTATTTTTTCCAATAAATCTGTTGCTTTCATGAATGACACCTGATAATCAATAAATGAAAATTCTAAAAAAAAAGTAAAAAAAGAGTTAATTAAACTCTTTAGCCAAATCAGAGAGGATTCTTAGCTTTTCTTTTGCAATTGGAATATCCACTTTTCTAAGGCCGCAATCAGGATCAAGTAGCATATTTTCCTTTCCTACTGCTGCAATTCCCCTTTCGACCAAAGCCTTGACTTCCTCTTTGTCATCAACAGCATTAACTGCTGAATCAACACAACCGAATCCTAATTTTTTGCCTTTAAGCAAATCAGCATTTTCTTCCAAAATGCCGATGTTTACATTGTTTCCTGCAAATTCACAATCTAAGATATCAATAGGGAACTTGGCAATTTTCTTGAAGCATCCGTCAAGATTACCGCATACATGCATTCCCATTGGCATTTCAATGCCATCGGTGAGGATTCCTATCGCTTCCTTTGCAACCTTCAAGTCAACCATCCCAGTAGATAAGAATGGCTCATCGATTTGAACATATTTTGCTCCTGCCTTCTCAGCAGACACCACTTCACGCCTTAGGGCATGAGCACAGTCAATGATAGCAGGATTTCTCTCCTTGTAAAATGATTCCAATCTTGAAGAGTGGACAATTGTGGAAGGTCCAGTCAACATTAGCTTTACTCCCTTTTTCTTTGCCTCATCTTCACTCATGCCCCTATCTTTAATCTCTCTTTTAAGAACACTTTGAGCAAATTTCAAGTCCTTGATCATTATATCAACTTGAGGAGCCCTTATCTTGGATACAATAACAGAGGAATTCATTTCATAAGAGAATCCTGGAATATGCTTTACAAAGGAGCCTACCATATCACCTCTTGGCTGACCGTCTCCGATAACGTCTATTCCACAGTCCAATTGCAATTTGACTGCCTCTTCAATAGCTATTTTATATGGATCATACAATCCAATTGAAGACTTTATCTTTTCACCAAAGGTGTTTGGTTCCTTCAAATCAATCCCAAAACTACCTACAACAGTTGTAATCAAATAATCACCATAAATCTATGTTTTAATTATAAAGCATTATTTTAATGATATAAATTTAATGATATAATTTTATATAAGTTTAATAATCTAATTTTAGAGTTATCCATCACCAATATCCATTGCCCTAACGCTTTCAATCTCTTCTGGGCTAATTGGAATCTTAATGGCTGCAGTTCCATGGCAAGGCTTGGTGTAAGTAATCAATATGGCTCCTTCATCTTCGTTGATTCCCACAGGTATAGGTGGAAGTCCAATCAATCTTGCCCCCAATACCTTATCACCAGGATTTACATGAATAAGCTCTTTGGAGTTCTCTTCAATAAGCTTGTAACATTGTTTAACTCCAGAACGTTGCACAAGTATTTCATAATCATCATTTTGTTGCAAATATGTTTCTAAACAGAAAGACATCTAAATCACCATCATTTTCTTCTTTAATAAACAGTTAAATATAATTTATGCAATTAACTGATTCATTATTCCTCTAAAGTTTTCAAGTATTTGTCGAATCTCACCTTAATTGGATTTGGATTATGGAAAGCCCTTACAGCAATGACATCTGCATCGGTAGATGATTCAACCATATCTGCAAATTCAGCTACCTCTTCTGCATCTCTTGAGAATACAAGAGCCAATGCCTTGCATTTCAAGATATGATAATAGGTTATGAAGAAAGTTGCTGCGGCATCCTTGTGAACACATCCTACCAACAAATCATAATCCCCTTCCTCAATCTCATCCAAACATTTTTCAATATCCACTCTTTTTTTAACGTAAACCCCTTCAGGATCTGAAATATCCAATATCTTTCCTGCTGCAGGATTGCTTGATACAGTAACATCATAGCCCATTTGGCCTAACTTATATGAAGCATACAATCCTATAGGAGTTTGTGAAGGAGCTTCAGGGCATCCAAGTAAAACTAATGCTTTCATTTTATCACTTTATAATTTTTAATAGAAATATTTTAATCTTATAATAATTCTCATAATAATTAATCACTTTATATTTATGTTAATAGTTATAAATAAAATTAATTAATTAAATGGAAAATATAATTTAATAAGAATATACTTTATAAATTTCAAAGGCCAAACAATGAAAATAGGATTAATATCTGACACCCACATAACTGAAAAAAGAGGAAAATTATCCGAAAAAGTATTAGACTATTTTAAAGATGTCAATTTAATACTTCATGCAGGAGACGTCAGCTCACAAAAGGTTTTGGATCAGTTAAATCAAATAGCTCCTACAATAGCTGTTGAAGGGAACAATGACAGAACAAGAAAAGCAATTGATTTGAAACCTTCTGAAATCATAGAAATTGATGATTTGAAAATACTCTTAATTCATGGTGATAATCTTCCAAGCAGAAATTTTGAAAAATACTGTGAATATGCACAAAAGCAGAATGCAGACATGTTAATAAGTGGACACACCCACCAACCTCATTTTGAAAAAATGAATGATACTCTATTAATTAATCCCGGAAGCTCTAATAGACCAATAAAAAGTGATGCATCAATAGCAATATTAACAATTGATGAAGAAAATGAATATGAAAACAAATTAGAAAAAATTAATGTAGAGTTTATAAAAATAGAAAAATAATTATAAAAATTTTTATATTTATTAAATCAATCTAATATTAGTGATAAGTTAAAAAGGCTTAAATTAAAAATATCAACTATAATTAATAATTCATAATTTTTTACAACTCTCTGACTGGAGGATTTGAATGGCGGATTTTGATTTTAGAAATGAGAATAACTCATTTATCCCAATTATACTTTATATGGATTACATTAATGCTGAATACAATAAGTTTCTAAAAAATTATTTTAAAGATATAACTCCAAGGGATTTTACTTATTTGGTAAACATTTTCTATCATCCAAATATTTCTCAAAGGGAATTGGCAGACATACTAGTTGTTTCAGAGGCAAATGTGGGCCAAATCATTAAACGCCTGGAAAAGAACAAATTAATCTATAGGGATTTTGATGAAGAAAATAAAAGCAGAAGAATCATAAATTTGACAGATGAAGGAAAATCTGCTGTTTTTTCCTTATTGGGCATTGCATATAAGTGGGAAGCTAAGTTTTTTGAAAACTATGATATTGATGAAAAGAAGATATTTATCAACATGATTTCAGATTATTATCGCAAATCCATAAATGAGGATTTTTAATAACATATAATTATTATTTTTAGATTATTAAAGATAATGTATAATCAATAAATTACTATTTTTAAAAAAAAAACAATCCAAAAT
>JADLKP010000152.1 GCA_016838945.1 Methanobrevibacter sp. | reverse complement strand
TTAAATTAAAAAAATTAAAATATATTTTATTTTTTAAATAAAATATTATTTGGGGGAAGTTAAATTGAAAAATTTTAAAGTAATCTTTATAATTTTCATAATTTTATCCCTATTGTCATTATCTGCGGTAGATGCGGGGGATTTGAGCGATAATGACATGGATATAAACAAAGAATATTCAAAGATTTTAAATGAAGATAGTTTAAACGATGAAATACCGATTTTAAATGAAGATATAGAAGAAAATAAGCTTGAAGCATCAATACCAACTGATAATCAAATAAGAGATAATCCATCTAATTCCAATGAAATTTACGTAGACATAAATAATGGTGATGATTCAAATGATGGAAAATCATTGGAAAATCCTGTAAAATCATTTGGTAAAGCTTTAGATTTATCAGATAATAATTATACTATTTATTTAGCAAGTGGAGACTATTCAGGATTGGAAAATACTGGATTAACATTAAATAAATCATTAAATATTATAGGAAATGAAAATACAACATTCAATGGATTAAATGAAAATCATATTTTTATAATTGAAAACGACTTAAAAGTTAATTTCAAGAACATTAACTTCATAAATGGAAATAAGGATTCAAGCATAACTGATGCAAGCAACGTTTATGGTGGAGCCTTGGAAATAAAAAGATCCCAAGTGAATATTGATAATTGCAGATTCATCAACAATATCCTTGATTTCAATACTGACAAATATAAATACGGTGGCGCAATAAGCAATTTAGGTGATTTGACTATTACAAACTCCTACTTCTATAACAATAGCATTATCACTTCCAACAACATGATATGCTTTGGTGGAGCAATATACAACAAAGGAAATCTAAGCATCCGCAATTCATCATTTATTGAATCAAAAGGAGATAAATACACTTATGGTGCAGGAATCTACAACGATGGAATTGCAGAAATGGAAGACAGCATCATAGCAAATTCATACTCTAAAGAGGAATCAAGAGGATCAGCAATATATAACAAAGGAAATTTCACTTTAAAAAATTCAATTATTGCAAACAATACCATTGAAAGGCTCAATTTCAATTATATTGAAGGAAACATATTTAATTCAGGATTGCTTGTTGGTGTAGGAAATATATTTAGAAACAATAGCGGATACTATAAGCAACCAAATAATAATTATGAAGGAAGTCCAAACATCTACAATGTTGGAAACCTGGATTTAAGCTACAATGTATTTGCAAATAATGCTCCTTTCAATATGATTTGCCGTGACTTGTACATAGGCGGTGGAAAGGATATAAAAATTGACAATAACTTTTGGACAAGCAACAATAACCCATTTGATGAACAGACAATAAATCTTGATTTGGCTAATTCATGGATTGTTTTAGATCTGATTCCTGAATATTCCTCTATAGGAAATGGCCAAACCTTAGAATTCATTGCGTCCTTTAAATCAAATGCTGGTGAAAGCATTGATTTAAGCCTATTGCCAAAAGAAAGCATCACCTTTTTAGTCAATAACGAAACAATCATTGAAAAGGAATTCATAAATGGTGCATGCAGATTTGAATACACTTTCAATGATATAGGAACTTACAAGGTTTCCGGAAAGATATACAACCTTACAAACACAGCATTAGTGGATGTAGGCAAAAAGGAATCATTCATTGACTTTAATATGAGTGAAAACATCAATTACACCGAAGATTTGGAAATAAACATGACTGTTTATGATGAGGATTCCAACCTATTGAATGGAAATGTCAGCATTTTATTAAATAAAGATAATTATTCAGTCATTTTAACAGAAGGAAAAGGAAATATAATCATTTCCAATTTAATACCTGACAATTACACATTGAAATTAATTTATGAAGGTAATGAAGATTACGGCAAGGCATTTGGTGAGAGAAACTTTAGCATAAACAAAAGTTCTGTGAATTTAAGCATTGCTATAGATGATATTGATGTTGGAGAAACAGGAAATGCGGTAATTGGAATAGATCCAATAGCTCTTCCTGGAAAAGTCAAGATATACATCAATGATGAATATAAGGACACTATCACTTTGTATAATGAAAGCACTGGCTTAATCCTTAACGACTTTGCAAGAGGAGAATATCTCTTAAGACTAGAATATGAAGGAACATCTTACTGCGAAGCGGCTAATGCAACCGCCCTTTTTAAAGTTAGAGGAGTGGAAAGTGCAATAACCGTTTCCTGTGAAGATATAAAAATAGGCAATAATGCTACAGTGGTCATAGAATCCAATGCAGAGGATTTGAATGGAACAGCCATCCTTTCAATTAATGGATACGAATATGAAATCTATTTGGAAAACGGAACCTCAAACATCAGATTGGTCAATTTGACAAATGGAACATATGACATTAAAGTGGACTATAAAGGAAACGGCAAATATAATCCAAGCAATGCATCCTGCTCCTTTACTGTTACAAAGTATTCCTCTGAATTGATTGTTGAACTCATTCCAAATGAGGAAAGCCAAGGAGATTCAAGCGACATATTTACTGGAAATGTAATTGTTAAAACCGAACCAAATAACTGTACAGGTTCAATAACATTATTCATAAACATTAGGCAATACACAATGGAACTTGAAAATGGAGTCTGCAATTTCAGCGTAGAGTTTGATAAGGGAACAAATTACATATTCATATTCTACGAAGGGGACTTCTTCTTTGAAGACAATAGCTGGAACACAACATATGGTGCTGAAGATGAATTTTCAATCATTGGATACAATGTGAATGCCTATGAATACAATGACTTTAACTATACTGTTCTTTTAGTTGAAAAGAATGGAATGACCATGCCTAATAGGATTGTGAATGTTTCATTCAATGGAGACAATTTCACAATCATTACAGATAATGAAGGAAAAGCTTATCTTCCATTAAATCTGGAGGTTGGAGAATACTCAATTAATGCAAGCTATAAGAACAAAACAGCGAGCAATAAAATCACAATAAACCCTATTGAGTTTGATTTGATTGCATATAACATCACTTTTGGTGAAAACAAATCAATTGAGATCAAATTTAACTTAACTGATTCCAGCAATTCAAGCAGCACATTAAATGGATTCATCAATGGAAAGATTAGCTTAAAAATAGTAGATGTAGATAAAGGAACAGAAATAGTTAATGAAGAACTTGATATTGAAGACAATAAGGCATCTTATGATTTAAGTCAATTGAATGTGGGAAATTACTTAGTTACAGCAGTCTATATGAATGGCATATTCAATTCAAGCGCAAAAAGCACTGAATTCAAGATTGAAAAAGCTGAAGCCAATTTAACTGTTGACTGCCATGACATCAATTATGGCGAAACCGCTACAATCGTTGCAAGTCTTCCAAATGCGGTTGGAAACATTCAATTCAACATTAATGGAAGCGTTTACAATGTAGAAATCATCGATTCTGAAGCAACACTTGATCTAAGCAATCTAAATCCTGGAACATATTCAGTTTCAATAACCTTTGATGGAGATTCCAATTACAATGCATCCAAAGCGGACACAAGTTTCTCAGTTAGAAATTCCACTACTGGCTTGAATCTATCTGTAGATAACTGCAAATATGGTGAAGATTTAGTAATTACAGCAAAGCTTAATGAAGATGTTGAAGGCAATATCACTTTCAAGATAAATGACAGAACAGAAGTATGCGAAATAAATGATGGAACCGCCACTTTGACATTGAATGATCTTGAAGTGGGAAGCTACACTCTTGAAGCTGCTTTCGATGGAGATAAAAAATATATCCCTGCATCAAACAGCACTTCATTTGAAATCTATAAGGCAGATTCATTTATAGAATTGTATACTGAAGATGCATGTCTATATGAAAACATCAGAATCTATGCTAACCTAAGCAAAAATGCCACAGGTACAGTGACATTCAGCATAGAAGGATACTATTCACCAAGAAACAGAACAGTTATAAATTCCAGTGCATCCTGGCTCATTTCCCCATTAGATGAAGGAACTTACACAGTTTTAGCCACTTATAATGGTGATAAAAACTACTTAAGTTCATCAACCAGCTATCTATTGAATGTAAGCAAAATCAAATCCATATTGAATGTAGAAATAAAGGATAAAAACATTGACGATGATGTGCTTATTGATGCCAAATTGAAATCCTCCAATAATGAAAACATTAGTGGAAATGTGATTGTGACAATTGGAAACAAAACATATACCATATCTGTGAAAAATGGTGTTGGAATCTTGAACATTGGCAAAATGGCCATTGGAAACTATAGCTTTACTGCAAAATATGAAGGATCAGAAAAGTTCTCCAAAGCTACATCAAATGGTGAATTTAAGGTAATAGACACAAAATTAAATGTTAAACTTGAAATTAAAGACTTTAAAGAGTATTATAAATCTGGAAAACAACTTGAAGTCAGATTGGTGGATTCCGACAACAAGGGAATCAACGGTGAAACTATCTACATAATCATTGCTGGAAAATCATACAAACGCACTACAGATAGCAATGGATACGCAAAAATAAGCATCAACCTTAAAGCAGGGAATTATTCTGCAGATATCGTCTTCAATGAGTCCAAAACATATAATAAACTTTCCGGAAAAGCCAAGATTAGAGTATTGAAAACCATAAATGCCAATGATTTGACAAAGAAATACAATACAAGCGGACAATATATAGCTCTCTTCTATAATACAGATGGAAAAGCTTTAGGAAATACAAAAGTGCAGTTTACCATTGGAAATAAGAAATATGCCTATACCACACTTGCAAATGGTATCATAAGGCTGAACATCAATTTGAATCCGGGCAAATATACCATAAAGGCAACCAACCCTGCAAGTGGAGAGGTAGCGCAGAATACAATATTCATATTCCAAAACATCATGGAAAATAAGAATGTAGTAAAGTATTATAAAGGTAGCGAAGTCTATAAGGTAAGAGCTTATGGGAATGATGGAAAGCCTGTAGGTGCAGGACAGATAGTGACATTTAAGATCAATGGAAAAACATATAACCATAAAACAGATAAGAATGGATATGCTTCCTTAAAAATTAATTTAAGCCCAAAAACATATACCATTACAGCAACATACAATAAGTTTAAGGTTTCCAACAAAGTTACTGTAAATCCTGTACTGACTGCAAAAAATATAACAATCAAAAAAGGCAAAAAGATTATATTCAGTGCAAATCTTGTAAATACTAAGGGAAAAGCTCTTAAAGGAAAGATAATTACTTTTAAACTTAAAGGTAAAAAGTACACTGCAAAAACAAATGCCAAAGGAGTTGCAACCTTAAGTAAAAAAATAGCTTTAAAAGTGGGCACTTATAAAATCCAAACCATATATGGAACTGCAAAAGCAACCAATACAATTAAAATTAAAAAATAAGGGGATCTTCCACTTATTATTTCTTTTTTTTATTAATTATTTCTTTTT